>JBBRKX010000044.1:0-12082 GCA_038231675.1 Chthonomonadales bacterium
AACACCATCACCAAGCGGGGACTTGCGGGCAACCTCGACCGCAAGAGAACGCTTCTGGAAGCCTACAAGCGCAACGCCCGAGAGGGAAAGCCGGGCTGGGAGGTGCGCAATGAGGACCAGCGTTTCAAGAACTGGGAGACCGTTACCGAGCCTCAGAGGAACGCCGTCATCTTCGCCATGCGCGATGTCTCAGGCTCCATGGGCGAGTTCGAGGCCTACATCTGCCGCTCGTTCTACTTCTGGATGCTTCGGTTCCTGCGCACGAAGTACAACAGCGCCGAGATCGTTTTCATCACCTGCCATACGGAAGCCAAAGAGGTGGATGAGAGCGCCTTCTTCGGTCTGGGCGATTCCGGGGGCACGAAGATGTCGGAGGCGTACAAGCTGGCGATGGGCATTATCGAGAAGCGCTACAACCCGCGCGAGTGGAACATCTACCCATTTCTCTTCTCGGACGGCTACAACTGGGGAGACACGGAGTGCGTGGACCTGATGAAGAAGATGGTGGACATCTCAAACCTTGTCGGTTATGGAGAGATAGCGAACGATGTCTGGAGCCAGTCTTCTCACTTTGCTCCGCTCGGCCAGGCTTATGAGGAGGCGTTTGCTTCTGAGCCGCGCGTGGTGCTGGTGCGCATAAACAACAAGGAAGAGGTCTGGCCGGCGCTCAAGCGATTCTTCAGCAAGCACCCCGAGATGCAAACGGCATGAGTTTCTGACGGGATTCACACGATTAGCGGGATGAATTCAATCCTGTCCATTGTTCCGACGCAGTCATCTAAACCCTCCAAACACTGATATTTTTATTTGACACCTCGCTCGATTCGCCTTATAATGCACCCATTGGGCTTCTCCTGTACTCACTCTTTGTAGACTCGTGATGTCAAATCTGAGATGTTGCCCCCTCAAACCCGCTCTCGTGAACATGCTCCAGGTTTGCGTGGACACAGGCAGTACAAGTGATGAAACATTGGTCGCACTCCTGTTCATCTCTCCAAACACGGTCCACGTCTACTTCAATCGTGTGTTCGAGCTGCTCGACGTCCACTCGCGGTCGGCTGCAATAATTGTCGCACTCAAGAATCGTTGGATTCTGCTCCCCCCCGTCGGAATCGTCAACTGACAGCTGAAATTGTATCCATTTAGGTACTTGCGGGGCGGCCTTTTCTACGCTATCATGACACTGTGATAGTGCGGACGCGCTACAAACTTGCAAAGGAGAGGAAACATGTTTTATCGGTGGTTGATCTCGGTGGTTGTGTGCTTATCAATCGTACTAACAGTTACAGCCGCGTTAGCGCAATGTCCCGGGGGATATTGTCAATCATCTGGGTCATGTCCGCCGACCGGACGCGGAGGATGCGGGAGTGGAGTTTGCTGTTACTGTTGTTATGAGTGTCAGTTTTCTTACTGTCGCAGGATCCCTAATGATTGTACTTATGGCCATGTGGATGGCGATTGGTATGAGGGTTATCAAGCGAATTGGTACAATTGCTACGCTGGTGAGGATTGCCATTTTACAGGTGCAGAAACTCACCTTATATGTCCCGCCGGTTGTGGCTACTGTGCCGTTCAAGTCTAAGCCATATCGCGCACCAGTTCAGTCAACTGTTTTACTACGGTTGCGATCGTATTGGTATTCGCGGAGAGAAGCAGTTGTTTTATTTCGGCTTTTGGCAGTTGGATACATATTCTTGCTAGAGGAGATAGCGTGAATGGACACCAAGACAGCAAAGGATGGTGGGTTTAACCCTATTACACCTTTTGACTTTGTCGCATTTTTCGCGATTGGTGCCTTTCTCGTAGCCGCAACTGTAGCGTGGCAAGGAAAGTTCCTAAAAGACAATCTAGCCGTATCACCTTCTCGAATCCGTATCGTCGCACAGCGGATGAAGAAGGTAAATGCGCAGTTTACTCTAACGAACATCGGTCGGACCGATATTCGTCTGGCGGGCGCTTCAAGCGGGTGAGAATGCGAAACGAGGATCATCGGTTCGATGATCATACATCCGCGCGAACAGAGGATTCTTGAAGTCACAATACCCCCGAAAATGGAGTCACTCGTGTCAACAAGCACATTAGCATTATGGCTGGAGACCGTTTGGATCCGATTGGGGTTGCAGACGTTGAAGTAATATTTGCTGCTTCCACCAAACCCGTTCGCGGCTCAGCGCCCCTGATACCGCAACTTTCGAACCAAAGACATGAGGAGGTGCGATAATGAGGGCTTCAGCTAACCGCATAGTGAAACCGCTTGTATTGATCGGAGCTCTGGTGTTGGGCGGCGTCTCAGTTCTTTTGTGGTCTAAGATGCGTGGAGGGATTGCAAGTCAAAATCATCCAGATCCCCCCTTGCTTACGTTAGCAGCGGCGCAGGCCGAAGTTAAGTTCCCAATCCGTGCTCCTAAGCAAGTACCAGCCAACGGTATCGTGCAAGGAGCACGTGTATTCGAGGTACGCGTTCAAAATTTGGACGAGATCGTTGCGCAATTCAAGGCGCAACAAAAGCCGTTTACGGGATATGGACTCCTGTTCCTGAAGAAAGGTGAACATTTCAGCGTGCGAGCGGCACAGGCCTCACCCGCTGAGAAAGCGGGAATGTCTTCACGGGAACCCGGTGAGTTGTTGGCGCTAAACGGGCGGCCTGTGCCGGCCGATAACGTCAGTGCGTGGAAGATGATTACTAGTATTGCGCGTGGTTCTGGTGCGCTTTCTGTGACGTACTCAACGTTACGCGAAGGAGTGCGAACCGTTCGAATTCAGCAAAAAGCGGAGTACCTCACAGGAGCGGAAATGCCAGATTTGGCCCAAGGAAAACGAATTGCGATTCCATTATCCATACGGGGTAAACAGGTCACGCTATTAGAATGGCCCGCGAAGCGCATGAAAGCATCGGTACCCGGTTCGCGAATGGTCAATATTCAAGGATTTAGCGTAATGTTAACTGGACCCGAGCTCACGCCGTCCGCGTTCTGGTCTGATGGAGGGATGGATTTCACGCTAGACAATTCTCGCGGTGCTCTTACTCGTGACGAAGTTGTGTCGTTGATTGAGTCAATGAAGAAGTTGACTGACAGATGATTGGTTCCTGTTATTGGCGTAGGAGAGATCAGCTTGATTCTGGGTGGTATCCGTCATTCAGTTAACTCCATAGCATCTCCTGTAGTCAACGTAATCAGAATTTTCTCTAACCAAAAAAGGAACGGCCAGAGAGCAACTGCTTCATGTTTACAGGAACGAGTATGCCTATGGGCAATGGTCCTTACCTTTATATTGGCGGTTTTGTGGAAAAGTTACTCCCAACTAGATCGATTTTCGTTGCAGGTTTATGATCTCGCCATATTTGATCAAGCTACTTGGGAAATAAGTCGAGGACATGAAGCGTTCGTTACAGTTCGCGGCATGCACTTACTCGGCGACCACTTTAGTCTAGTTATTTATCTTATCGCTCCCCTATATTGGATTTGGGATAGCCCGAAGGTTCTTCTAACTGTCCAAACGGTTGCCCTCGCAGTAGGAGCCTTTCCAGTCTATTCGCTTGCACAACGCAAAATTGCCTTCTCCCACGTTAGCTTGCTGTTTGTTGCTGGTTATCTTCTCTTCCCGGCGCTACAATGGACTGCACTAGACGAGTTTCATCCGGAAGCTCTTGGCACGCCTTTATTGCTTGGCGCATTCTTCTACCTCGATCTAAAGTCCTGGAGAGCGTTCTTCATTTGCCTAACCATTGCGGCGTTGACAAAGGAAACCGCTGGTTTGTTAATAGTAGGCATCGGCTTTTATGCCTGTAAACTGAATAGAAAAGTAGGCTTTGCTACGATTGTTTATGGCTTGGCATGGTTAGTTGCCAGCATGCTGACGATTCAACACTTCAACCATGGCCGACCATCTGCTTATCTTTCGTTTTATGAGCGATATGGCAGTGACTTAGGCAGTATTTTTGCTGGGATAGTCGGCGATCTTCCGCGAACGTGCTCAGACTTGAATACTACTACAAACGGGCGCTATATTTTTCAGCTCTTACAGCCTTTGTCGTGCTTATCTCTCTTCGCGCCTGAAGTTCTCCTTATCACTTTTCCCGTGATTATGGCGAATGTACTCAGCAGCCGTCCCGAAATGCATACTACGTATATTCACTACACTGCCTTCCTAGTTCCATGCGTCGTTGTCGCTGCGATACACGGGCTTGCGCGTGTTAATACTTTTGCTGGTAGAATTGGTGTGATTGTTGCCTTGCCGTTTCTTGCTACATGCACTTTCTTGGGAATAGTAGACGGTCCGTTTGTAATTAAAGGCTGGCACGCTCCGCCGAGGCTGACTATAGAACAGGCCCGCGAAACTAGGCAAATCCTCGATTCCGTCCCTAACAATGCTTCAATCACCGCTCAAGTAGCGCTCCTGCCCTCAGTTACACACAGAATCTCAGCCTACCTATTGCCAAACCCATTCTATCCGGTTGTTGTAGGACCAGGTGTAAAGGCTCTTCACCAGCAATACGGCAGGGACATGCCGAAAATTTCACGTGGTGCTCTTCGACACATTGTAAACGCAGCAGCTTTGCCGCAGTTCGTTGCCGTAGCACCGTCAACAGACATTTTTCCGCTGGCATATGGGCAATATCGAGATCTAGTGGCAACTCTTAATGAAAGCGATCGATACGGAATCGTTGCTGTCGGTAAGTCAGTTGTGCTTTTTGAAAGGGACGCAGATAGATTTCGTGGTTGGCAACTCTTGGAACGTAAATCCGGCCAACCCATCAGGAATTTATCCGATGTACATAAAGCCTTTCTCAACTGGTCTCTTCAATATGATAGTGGTGTTTAATAATATGACACTCCAGAAGGCTTATGAAGAGGCGTTCAATTCTGAGCCGCGCGCGATGCTGGTGCGCATAAACAACAAGGAAGAGGTCTGGCCTGCTCTGCAGCGCTTCTTCAGCAAGCACCCCGAGATGCAAACGGCCTGAGTTTTAGACGGGATTCACAGGATTAGCGGGATGAATACAATCCTGAAAATCCTGTCTAAGAGTCTTTCTGAATGAGTGATTCAAACAATGGACAACACCGAACGCGTAGAGTTGGAAAAATGGATAGAGATAATCTGGGAGAAGGCCCACGAGATGGGCCTCGACCCCTACCCCACGCATTTCGAGCTCGTTCCCGACCACGTAGTGTATGAGCTGGGCGCGTATGGGCTGCCGGCGCGCTTTTCGCACTGGACCTTCGGCCGCGACTATCACCGCCAGAAGACCAGCTACGAATACGGGATGAGCAAGATCTACGAGATAGTGTTCAACACCGATCCAACCCAGGCGTTCCTGCTCGATTCCAACTCCATGCTGTCGCACAAGCTGGTGGTGGCGCACGTTTTCGGGCACTCGGACTTCTTCCGGCGCAACTCCTACTTTGGTCACACCGACCGCAATATGATCGAAACCGTTCGTCTCCACGCCCGCCGGCTGGCGGAGTATGAACGGCAGTTCGAGCCCCTCGTGGTCGAGCGATTCATAGACGCGGTCATGTCCATAGAGGAGCATTTCGATTCGACCGCGCCCTTCTACCGCCAGAAGTCTGCGGAGGAGTACGACCACGACCGCCTCCAGCCGGGCGGACGCGTTACGGAGTTCGACGACCTGTGGAAGATGGCGGAGGACCGTACCGAGGCTGCGCCCCCGCCGCGCAAAATTCCACCGGAGCCGGATAAGGACCTGCTGAAGTTCATTCGAGACTACGCCCCGGACATGGAAGACTGGCAGCGCGACGTGGTCAATGTCATTCGGGAGGAGATGCTCTACTTCCTGCCGCAGATGCGCACCAAGATTATGAACGAGGGCTGGGCAAGCTTCTGGCATGAGCGAATCCTGGGCGAGCTTGACCTGACCTCCGAGGAGCATTGGGAGTTCCGCCGACTACACGCGTCGGTCCTCTCTCCGGGCTCGCGCATGTCGATCAACCCCTACTACGTGGGCTATCAGATGCTGCATGACATCAAGCGGCGGTGGGACGGCGAGCGCGATAAGGACGATCCTGAAGAAGATTGGACGGGTCAGGCTCTTACACGGCCCGAAGGCGAGGGCATGAAGAAGATATTCGAAATCGTCGAGGACGAATCGGACATCTCCTTTCTGCGCAAATATCTCTCCAAAAAGCTGGTCCGCGACCTGGACATGTACACCTACAAACAGGAGGAAGTGGATGGGGAGATGCTGTGGGTCGTGCAGGATACAGATTGGCGAAACGTGCGCGATTCCATCATAGACAGCATGACGAACTTCGGCGCGCCGGTGATTCGGGTTGAGGACGGCGACTACAACCGCCACCGGGAGCTCTACCTCAAGCACTACTTCGACGGCAAGGAGCTGGACAGGGACTACACCGCCCGCACCCTCAAGAACATCCATTTCCTATGGGGCCGGCCGGTCCATCTGGAGACAATCGTTGAAGACGAGCCGCTGCTGTATACCTATGATGAGGACGGGCTTGAGGAAGAGGATTTATAGGAAGGTGAAAGAGGGGAGCTATATCTCCACTACCATCCCATCGTAGCCCACCTGTATGGCATGAGGATTGAGAATCGCTTCCAGCCCCTCGTGCAGCACGCCGCCGAGGTGGGAATGATGCGTAGTCACCACAGGCGCTTCCGTACTCATCACGCCGTTCTCCATCAGCCACTCGCGCATCCGAATCACTTCCGCGGCGTTCATGTGACCGCTGTACCCACCCTCGGACAGCCCCTTTGACGCTTCAATTACCGCCGCGTCGATGCGCTTGTCTTTCAGGAATTCCCACGTCGGCTCGCTGTACCATCCGGTGTCGGTCGCGTACAAGAGCGTGCTGCTTCCATCCGAAATGAGATAGTTGAAGCACGTCTGCTCGGGATCGTGATTTGCCACGAGAGCCGTGACCTGCCATCGCCCGAAGGGGACCGTAGACCAGGGTTCGATAGCTTTCATAGACACAGGGACGGCCTCGCCTTCGAGCTGCCTGCATAGCTTGTCGAGCGTTGTGCGAGGAGCGAGGATATTCAGCGGCGTCGTAACGGGTTGGGGCACGAACATCCAGGAGAGGTATTGCAGCTCATAACCGGCGCAGTGATCGTCATGACCGTGCGTAAAGAGAAGGTGCTTGATGCCGGACATGTCCAGATTCTGCGTCAGAACGTGGTGCTGCGTGTCCGGTGGAAGGTCGATCTTTAGTCCGCCGTCGATGAGCGCGGAGCTGCGCGACCGGAGGTTCTTCCCGCCCATCACTCGGGACTGCCTGCAAACCGGGCAATCGCAAAACATACCCGGCCAGCCCTCCGCGGACCCCGTTCCCAGGAGCCTGATCTCCATGTCGACGTCCCTCACTTGACCGCCGGTCGACTGTCTTGTGCGCTTCGGTCCCTTCGGTGACCACATATTCTCAGTGTATACAGAATTGTAATAGAGGAGTTGTCTTTCGGCAAGCGATCTTCCTCACAAGCCACCTGTTACTTTCGTCACAAGTCGAGACAACAAGCTGCAGGTTATAGGTAGTCTCCGTCAGGCTGGAAGAACCTGCCGCACTCCGGGCAGCTGCTCGAACGCTCCGGGGCCACAGTGCGGCACCGGGGGCAGAGGCGCAGCTTCACCGGGAATTTGCCGCACTGCGGGCATTTTTTCGTGTCTTCGAACACCAGCGCGCCGCAATGCTCGCACGCCCTGGAGGTCTCGTGCGGCATAATCGCGATTGCTCCTACACTTGCCTGAGCAGCAGCCCACTCCAAAGTTTTGGGTAGAAAAAAGTCGACTTTGGAGGCATCTTATCTCCTGCCGCGGCTACCTGGCGCACCTCGTCGGCGGAGGGAAGATTCAGTAGCAGCGCGATCTGGTATTCGCCATGGTTCACGCGGACAATCGCATCATCCCAGTCGCGCGTATACCCGATATCCGGGGTCGTGGCCAGGCTTGACGCGGGTATTCCAAGCGATCGCTCCAGCACCAGTGCCTGAAGTATGCTCACGTCCAGCCTCTTCCAACAGTCCGCATGGCCCTCGACCGCCGTATCCATGACGCCGATGTCTCGCAGAGTTATAACCCACGCCTTACCTATCATGTACAGGCCGAAGCGATGCACTCCCTCCGCGGCGTTCGCGAGCATCTTTTCGGCAAGCTTCTCTGGGTGGACCGGCTCGATCTCAAAGTAGCGTTCCAACTGAAGATAGAGGTCGTCCAGCAGGTTCTGTGGCACGTTCTTTACCAGGCGGTGCGTCGGCAGGACCAAGATTCCGGGGTCGGTGAACGAGGTCAATACGATGAGCAGGTAGTCGCTGGGTCGTTGCGTCGGAATACCCACCGCCCGGCCCCCTCCCGAAGCGGGAGGGGAAGCTTGAGCGCGGCGCTCGTCGCGGTATGCGAGGCCCGTTTCGTAGCGATGGTGGCCGTCCGCTATCCAGATGCGGCGCGGCGCTAGAAAGATCTGGATGGCCGCGATGGTCGCGGCATCGGCGACGCGCCAGACACTATGCGTGTCGCCGTCTATTCCGACCTTGAGCAACGGATCGACTCCTTCCGAGATTCGGTTATAGAGGGTGTTCAGCTCGCCCGATTCATCCTCATATAGCCCGAAGATGGGTTCGGGATTCGCGCTTGTCGCGCGCATCAGCTTCAGGCGATCCTCTTTGGCTTTGGTGCGCGTCTCTTCGTGCGGCAGAACGACGCCCGCCGAGTATGGCTCCAGCTTCACCGCACAGAAGAGGCCGCTCCGCGAGTATCTTCGCCCGTCGGCGGGATTTGTAAACTCCTGCCGATAGAGGTAGAGCGCGGGTTCCGCGTCCTCGACCAGCGCTCCCGTGCTCAGCCACTCCTTCAGGAAGCCCGAGGCGCGAGTGTAGGAGTTGTCGGATTCGTTATCGCCAGGCTCCGCGCGGTTAAGCATAATGCGCACGAAGTTGTAGGGGCCGGCCTCGTAGAGAGCCGTCTGATCGTCCGCGTCCAACACATCATAAGGAGGACCAACAGCGCTCTCTAAAGCGCCAATTTTCTGCGTGTTATAATGAATCCCCTTGAATGGGATGATTTCAGCCATAATTCGATAATGCCTTTCGCGTGTCGTTGCGCCACGGCCCGCTTGCCCTCCGCCCGCGCCTTTGCAATAATACCCGAAGGGAGTAGACGGAAGACGGAAGACGGAAGTCGGAAGTCGGAAGTCGGAAGTCGGAAGTCGGAAGTCGGAAGCCTGACGACCCGACGACCTAACGACCCGAGGACCCGACGACCCAAATGCCGGCCGAAATCTATCTAGCCGAAGATCCTGAATATTCGATTGCGGAAAGTGTTCATGATTCGGTTCGCTTTGCCCATTGCTGCCCGGAACCCCACGAGCATGGGCGATGGCGCGAATCCACAAGGTGCACGTCGAGCCCCGCGGCAAGGAAACCGTGGGGCTCGACGTAAGCAGGCACAACTTGACGGACCCGGACCCTGTAATGAGCAGCGCACAGACGCGGATATTCGACTTCACGCATCCCCACTCCAGCAGCCTCCAGCACGTAAAAGCCGCCCTCCAGCAATTCTCTCGCCGCCCTCCAGTACCTAACGCACCTGTCTACCCCTGCACGGGCGGCTCGCCCGGCTCGGTCGGTGGAGCGCTGTATACGGGCCCCACTCCGGGATAAGTCGGTCCCCCGGAAGGGAAGAAGTCGCGGTAAAGCAGCGCAATCGAAACAAAGTATACCGGCACGGTGAACAGTAGCCCGATACCGCACGGGATGGCGCTGACTACAACAAGAATCCCCGCAACGAACACGAACAGAGTTGCCATCAGGACGTCCGTCTTCAGGGCGTTGATGCTTGTCGAAAGTGCGGTCGTAGCATCCATGCGCTGGTCAACGATAAACAGCGGCATGAACATCAACAGCCCAATCAGCACCAGGCCGGGCAAAATGCACAGGACCAACCCAATAAGTGTCAAGAGGCTGTAGAGAATACTGCCAATCACTATCGAGCCGATTACATCCGTGACGCTGAACATATCCGCGATTTCTACTCGCTCGCCGCGAACCTGCTTTATCGCCATGCGAGACATTCCGCACTGAAGAAAGAAGCCTACGATTGAGCCAAGCAGCGAGCCAATACCGTTTCCAGCCATACTCCTTCCGGCCACGACCCCAACAACTACATTGACGGCGATGATGCACACGAGATAGACGATTGTGGCGCCGATCCACGTACCAAGATTGGGCTGCACGAGTTTCCAGGCTTCGCCAAACACTTCGAGCCGTACCTTGGGCTGCGGCGCGTAGCCGCCGGGATAGCCGGGTCCTCCGGGAACTGCCATTGTTACACTCTCCTTTCGATCAGTCTACTTTTGGTGCGTGAATACGAATCAACTGCAAGTTCATTCAAGCTATGGTCTCATTTGCCGCGGACGAGAAAACTCCTTCAATACCGAGCGGAGAATTCCAATACCGCTTCAGACGGAACTTCGAGAGTACGCCGCTCATCGAAGGGAACGCGGTCGTTCTTAGAGAATTCATGTAAGCATGTGAGATGGTGTGGACGTTAAGCCGGGAGCGCAGGAGCGACAACGTGATAATCATAGGGATCGACCCCGGCATTGCAACCACCGGTTTCGGGGTCGTGCAAAAGATCGGGCAAAAGCTGACGGCGCTGGACCACGGCGCAATTCTCACCAGCCCTCGCGACAAGCCGCCGGACCGGCTTCTCTCCATTTACGAGCAGCTAAACCGACTCTTCGATCTGCACCAACCGGACTTCCTCGTCACCGAGCGCCTCTTTTTCGCAAAGAATGAGACCACCGCTTTCGGAGTTGGCCGTACCATTGGAGTCGTGCTCTTGGCGGCGTCCCAACGCGGCGTGCCATGGACGGAGTACACGCCGCCCCAGGTAAAGCAGGCGGTCGTCGGCTACGGCGGCGCGGATAAGAAGCAGGTTCAGTACATGATTCAACGACTGCTGAATCTCCCTGCCATTCCCAAGCCGGACGACGCGGCGGACGCGCTAGCCATCGCCGTCTGCCACGCTCACTCCGCGCCTGCGTACGGACCTGCGGGTCAACGCGTCCAGGAGTAAATTGGTAAATTGGTCAACGCGTCAATGAGTAAATGACAAGATTGGTCAATGGCAGGCGGCTTATTGGGCGAGGCCGGATAGTTCCATCGAGATTTATGAAACCAAGCTATTTGGGTCACGTATATTTAGACAGTAAGCTAATTATTGAAGAGTACGCATGCATAACGACGCATTATTCAAGGCGCTTGCGGACCCCACCCGGAGGGCGATTCTGCGGCTGCTTCGCGAAGGCGAGAAGACCGCCGGAGACCTCGCGGCGCGATTTGATATCAGCGCGCCCTCGATGTCGCACCACTTCAACGTCCTGAAGCAGGCGGACCTCATATACGCCCGCCGGGACGGCCAGCAGCTCTACTATGCGCTTAACACGACGGTTTTTCAGGACATTATGGTCGGCCTGATGGAGATGTTCGCTCCCCACCCCGCAGCGAGCTCGGAGGGGGCCGCACCGGACACGAGTACAGGAGCCTCAAAATGACAACTCAGCGGGCAAACTTCTGGATTCTCTTGATGTTCGCCGCGATCACGGCTTACGCGGCTGTCCTCTATCCCATTCTTCCCGACCGCATCCCCATTCACTGGAACTTCCGCGGCGAGGCCGACGGGTGGGGTCCGAAGGGCATGATCTTCCTTGGTCCCTCGCTCATAATGGTCGGATGGGCGCTGCTGAACATCCTGCCCAAGCTGTCTCCAAAGCAGTTCGACATAGACAGCTTCCGCGCCACCTTCAACCTGATCATGTTCATCGTGAGCGCAATGTTCGCATTCTTAGCGCTGGTCATTATCCAGGCAACGCTTAATAGGGGATTCGACATCGGCAAATGGATGATGACCGGAATCTCGCTCTTCCTTGCTCTTCTCGGCAACCTCATGGGCAAGACTCGGCGGAACTTCTACGTGGGAATCCGCACGCCTTGGACGCTAGCAAGCGAGCGGGTATGGGACGTTACGCACCGCCTCGGAGCACGGTGGATGGTATCGGGCGGCTTGATTGCCGCCGGTCTCGCGCTTCTCGGCGTGAATATGGTT
>JBBRKX010000045.1:0-12041 GCA_038231675.1 Chthonomonadales bacterium
ACGCAGATGTATGCTTCGGGCGGTTGGGGAGCTGACGAGCGGTTTGTTCTATCGGGACAGGGCAAGCTTGCCGCCTCACTGGTGACGACCAGCGCTCATTTTGAAACCCCCTGTGGCGCGTATGCCAATGTCAACCTCGACCGCTACCTGCTTCGATTCACCGGCGATCCCAAATACGGCGACAACATGGAGCGCGTGCTTTTCAACGGGATGCTGGCAGCCCTGCCCATGCAGCCGGACGGCAAAACTTTTTACTACTCCGACTATCGGTCCGGGACGAAGAAAGCCTATTTTAGGGACGCATGGCCGTGCTGCTCAGGCACGTATGCCCAGATCACGGCGGACTATCCGCTGGATATTTATGTTCACGACAAGCAGGGCCTCTATGTGAATCTCTTTACACCTTCGCGTGTCCAGTGGCGGCAAGAGAAGCAGTCTGTCACGGTCGAGCAGACCACGACCTACCCGGAGACGGACACCACAATGCTGACCGTTCATACGAAGAGTCCGATCCGCTTTGCACTGCACGTGCGCGTGCCCGGATGGACGGCAAAGCCCGTTACAGTGAAAATAGACAACCAACTTGCACCGGTGAAGGCGGAACCAGGAACCTTTCTTGAGATAGAGCGCGATTGGCGCGAGGGCGATACGGTGGAAGTCACCATTCCCTTAACGCTGCGTTTTGAGGCGATCGCGCCCGAATCGCCCGACCGGAAGGCGCTCATGTACGGGCCGCTTTTGCTGGTGGCGCTGTCAGCCAAACCCGTTGTACTGGAAGGGGACAAAGCCACGGTTGATATCTTGGAGCAGCCGGGCGCGCTCCCGACATTCCGTACCCAGGACGGCATGACCAACTTTCTGCCGTTTTACAAAGTGAAATTTCAAAATTATACGACTTATCTTTCCGTCCGGTAACGGAAAAGTAAAGATCGATATAGGCCGCAAGTATACGGCCTTGTCCCAGGAGACGCCATGGACATCCAACCTGTAGGGCATATTCTCCCAAGGTTCTCGGTTCGCCTTTGCGCGTTGTGTAAAGGCGCTGCGCCCTGACCGCAAATATTTGCAGCGCTTCATATCCTTCCAGGCTCGGTCACACAACTGGGGTCATCAGTCTCTGGTATACTGCGTCTATGTGTATCCAACCAGCTCCCGTGAAGCGATGAGCCTTGTACGAATTGGCCGCGTATCCAAACGCTACGGCGACCGTCCGGTCTTGCGCGACGTCTCGTTCCGACTCCGGGCAGGGGAACGTGTCGGATTGCTCGGTAAAAATGGCGCGGGCAAGACAACCGTGCTGCGACTGATCCTGGGGCTGGAGGAGCCGGACGAAGGAGAGGTAGACGTTACTCAAGGCGTGCGGCTAGGATACTTTTCCCAGTTCTCCGATTTAAGCAGTACGTCGTCCATACAGCAGATACTGGAAGGGTTGTTCCATGATTTGCGCGGCGTGGCAGAGGCGTTGGATGAGGTTGGAGCGGCGCTTCAAACCGTCACGGACCTGAACGAGATGGAACGGCTGATCGGTCGCCAGGCACTCCTACTGGAGGAGATGGAACGCCGGGGCGGATGGGACTATCCGCGTGAGATCGACACGGTGTTGACGAAACTGGGGTTCAGCGGCACGCGACGTAACCAACCTATCGTTGAGCTCTCCGGAGGCTGGCGAATTCGTGCGTCCCTTTCACGGATCCTGCTCGAAAAGCCCGACGTTCTGCTCCTGGATGAGCCGACAAACTTTCTTGATGTGGCAGGGCTGGCCTGGCTGGAAACGTGGCTGCGGGACTACCGTGGCGGTCTACTGCTTGTGTCGCACGACCGTCAGTTCCTGGATAAGGTCGTTACGCGGCTTGTTGAGATAGAGAACTATCATCTCCACGACTACCCCGGTAACTATACCCACTATGTGCGCACCAAGCCCTTTCGCATGAAGAGCCTGGAACGGCAGTTCGAACATGAGGAGGAGCTGCTCACTCTGGAAGGGGAAGCCGCCTCGGACCGTGAGGAACTGGCTCGCGACCCCAGTGACACCTTACGTCGTAAGCTGACGGATATCCGAAAGCACCGCGTTCCCCGCCCTGTCGACCTGATCATCACCCACCTCTATCATGGCCTGCGTATTCCCGACCGATTGTGCCGTGTGGAAGAGGTCACCCACGCCTATGGAGAACAGCGGCTCTTTGATCGCGTCACGCTGGAATTGGCTCCAGGAGATCGGCTGGGAGTGATCGGTCCTAACGGGTGCGGCAAGTCCACGTTGTTGCGCCTGATGACGGGTCGGGAGACTCCGAACGCAGGTAAAGTGGTATGGGAACGTGGAGTCTCCTTCGCCGATTTCAATGCGATCGAAAATGCGCTGGATCTGAAAGACACGGTAACGCATGCCGTCAACACTACAGGCGGTCAGTTCAGTCTGGCGGGGCAGGCGCAACGCAAAACAGTCAACCGCTTTCTTTCTCTGCTTCAGTTCTCGGAATCGGATCTGCAACAGAGGATCGGAACGCTCTCCGGCGGGCAGAAGGCGCGTGTTGCCCTGGCGCAGTGCCTACTCTCCGGAGCACAGGTACTGATTCTGGACGAGCCTACCAATCACCTTGATCTTGCCAGCACACAGATTATGGAGCAGGCTCTGATACATTTTCCGGGAGCCATAGTGGTCGTGAGCCACGACCGTTTCTTCCTGGATAAGGTGACCACCCAGCTCCTCCTTTTCGACGCTCCAAAAAGTCCGCGCCTGTTTAACGGCAACTGGACCATGTGGCAGGCACAAGCGGCCGTCGGAAAGTGAACCTGCAGACAAGGAAGGAGGCAGAACGTCGGCGACGGACAGGCCGTCCTGCTCGAGCACCCGAAGGGCGGAGTACGTCGATTTTCTGAACTTTAATAATTAGGATGACCATCCCCTACTTCTCGGTTTCCATGAGAGCCCAATAGGTACGTCCTATAGCCTGGCAATAGTCCGATTAATTCACAGGACATATTCCATTTTACATCCCCGGAACCTCGTGCCTGATCGCCGAATGCACCCTTTTTCGTTAGCCTTGTAGGATTTTCTCTCTCGCTGTTGAACTTGTTTCTACCCATACTGAACGAGGGTGGCATGACAAAGGACTGGTTTTTCCAGCTGGAACGCCCCGGGTTTCAGGAAGCACGTTTTCAGGATTTGCGCTACCTCATTAATGCGGTTGGCCGCTGTGGCTGACGGAAGGGGTTTTTAGCTTGGCATACCAGGACGAGAGCGGGCTGACACGTCGACAGATCCTTCGCCGCGCGGCAGGCGCGGTTACTGTGGTCGGTGCATCCAATCTACTCACGACGGCGGCACATGCGGTGGAACGCCTCGACACGGATGGAAAGGATATTGCTTTGCCTACGCCATCCAACACTGCCCAGCGTCCGAAGCCACATACCGCGCAGGCACATGCTGAACCCTCCCCTCCCCATCGGCTTACGCCTCTTCCCATCCAGCAGGTGGTGATAGACGACCCGTTCTGGACGCCGAAGTTCAAAATCTGGCGCGCTGTGACCATCGGCGACTGTTTCACCAAGTTTGAGAACGACCGGGGCGGAGCGATCCACAACTTTGATCTCGTGCGCGACGGAAAAACCGGCCAACACGCCGGCCCACCCTGGTACGACGGGCTGATCTACGAGATGATTTGTGGCGCAGCCGACTATCTGGCCGCGCAGCGCGACCCGGCTCTCGAAGCGCGCATAGACGGCTACATCGCCCGCATTGCCGCCGCACAGACTGCCGATTCTTCCGGTTACCTGAACACCTGGACACAGACCATGCTGCCTCAGACACAGCGCTGGGGCAGGAATGACGGCGACGACCGTTCTCAGCATGACGTATACAACGCCGGGATGATGATCGAGGCAGGTATCCACTATTACCGGGCAACCGGCAACGCGGTTCTTCTGGAAGCGGCTACCCGCATGGCGAACCTGATGTGCGAGACCATCGGCCCGCCACCGAAAGCGAATGTCGTTCCCGGTCACTCCGGCCCCGAGGAGGCGCTGGTGAAACTCTGCCTCCTCTATCGCGATACCCCGAACGCGAAACGGAGTGTGTCGGTTCTTGTAGACCCGGAGCGCTATCTGAAACTGGCCGAGTTCTTTATTGATGCGCGCGGACATTATGAGGGCCGCACGGGGCACAACAAGAGCTTTGAGGAGTATGGGCAGGACCAAGCGCCTCTGGCCCAGCAGAAGACTCTGGAAGGCCATGCCGTGCGCGCCACACTCTTCTGCACAGGCATCACTGCCGCCGCGCAGGTCAACGGCCGCGCGGACTATCTGGCAGCGGCACACCGATTCTGGGACAGTTTAGTCCGACATAAGATGTATGTCAGCGGCGCAGCGGGAGCCCTTGCGGGGGACGAGAAACTCGGTCATGATTACTTCCTCCCCAATGACGGCTATATGGAGACGTGCGCGGCGGTTGGCGTAGGCTTCTTCAGCCACAACATGAACCTATTGTTCGGAGATGCGCGCTACGTGGACGAACTGGAGCGAGCGCTTTACAATGCCGTCCTGGGTGGCGTGGAATTGACCGGTAACCGCTATTACTACCAGAACCCGCTGTTCGGAGCAGGATTGCGCCGTTGGGAGTGGCATGACTGCCCGTGCTGCCCGCCGATGTTTCTCAAAATCACCGGCGCGCTACCGGGCTATATTTATGCACAGGAGCCGGGCGCGGTCTACGTGAACCTGTTTGTCGGCAGCCGTGCGACCCTGACCGTCCATGACACCCAGGTCAACCTGCGACAGACGACCCGTTATCCCTGGGACGGCGAGGTGAAGATCGTCGTTGAACCGGAGCGCCCTAAAGAGTTCGATCTGTTTATCCGCATCCCGGGCTGGTGTCAGGACACCTCTGCGCCTGACGACCTCTACCAGCCTGTGAATCACGCAGCCAGGCACGCCGCGGCAACATTGAAAATCAATGGTCGCTCGGTCGAGAAGTTGGAGATGCTTCGCGGGTATGCCCGTCTACACCGCAAGTGGAAATCAGGGGACGTGATCGAACTCCATATGGACATGCCGGTGCGGCAAATCAAGGCGCATCCCGATGTGGAAGCCGATAACGGCCTGGTGGCTCTGATGCGTGGGCCGATGCTGTACTGTGTCGAAACGGCAGACAACCCGCAGGGCATCGGGCATCTGGTCGTTCCATCGGAGGCGTCCTTTGTAGGTGAGTTCAAGCCGGAACATCTCGGGGGCGTGACGGTCGTGCACGGTCAGGTTAGCGCCCGTGACAGGGAAGCGGGCAAGATTCGCGAGGATCGGGCGGAGCTTATCGCCATACCGTTTTATGCCAGCGCCAATCGCGAGCCGTGTTCCATGCAGGTATGGCTGCCCGCCCATGCCGACAGGGCCGTTCCTGCAACACTCGCAACCCGCAGCCGTGCCTCGGCATCACACTGTTGGCACTTGGACTCCGTGGCCGCCATTAACGATGGCATAGTGCCCGTCAAGTCCAGCGACACAGGCCAGCGACGGCTCTCCTGGTGGGATCATAGGGGAACGATGGAATGGGCGCAACTGACCTTCCCGCACCCGACAGAGGTCTCGAAAGTGGGCGTATTCTGGTTCGCGGATAGAGCGACGCATGGTGGATGCGACGTGCCGAAAAGCTGGCGATTGCTCTACAGAGAGGGAGACGCATGGAAGCCGGTAGAACGTCCAAGCCCCTACGACGTCGCCTTAGATCAGTTTAACGCGGTGACATTCGCTCCGGTGAAAACACCGGCTCTCCGCATCGAGGTGCAGATGCAGTCGGAATGGTCCGCCGGCATCTGCGAGTGGCAGGTGGAGTAAGGACGAGCGAACGCCAGAAGGAAATCACGTTGGATACTGATACACAAACCGAGCTGCTGACGAGCAAACTGCTCGTGGAAGCGATGCGCGGGGATTTGGAACGGGTTCAGCGTATGCTGGATCAGGGCGCGAAGGTGAACCGACCGAACGGACGAGGGATGACGGCACTGCGGGGAGCCGCCATGCAAGGAAATGAAGCGGTTGTGGCGCTTTTGCGTGAGGCCGGGGCCGAGGATGACATATTCAGTGCCGCCCTTCTTGGCGATGGTAGGTTAATGCGGGCGCTTCTGGCACGTGGCGCGGATGCACACGCCACGGATGAGGAGGGGGACACACCCTTGATATGGGCCGCCTACAAAGGCCATGCCCACATCGTTTCGCTCCTGCTAGAAATCGGCGTGGGTGTGGACACCGCGAACAAACGCGGCCACACAGCCCTGACGCTTGCAGCAACCCAGGGTCATCCCGTAACGGTGGGCCTGCTCCGGCAGGCCGGGGCGCCCGTAGGCTTTGTGGACGCTGCGATGTTGGGTGAGGTGGAAGCAGTCCGGGTGGCCCTAGACGGCGGGCAGAATGTAGGGGAGAGTGGTCTCTCTGGCGATACCGCCCTCGTTGCCGCCGCATCGTGCAACCGAACGGAATGTCTCCACCTCCTCCTTGCCTACGGTGCAGACCTGGATGCCGCAGGCGCGCGAGGTCGAACCGCGCTGATGGCGGCGGCGGAGGGCGGTCACATCGAAGCCATTCACCTGCTGTTCGATCCTGCTGTTCGATGCGGGCGCGGGGCTTCATTTGCGCGATCAGTACGGTCTGACCGCCCTGCAAGAAAAGTACGCAGAGATCGTTACCCTACTCAAACAGGCAGGAGCGCCTGGTTTATGGCTATGAGGCACAATCCATTAGGAGAAAAGGCGAAGTGGCAGTATTAAGAAGCAATCGTGATGATGGCTAAAGATCGGGGCGGAACTTGGAGCCGAAGAAGACGGGCAAACGGATCGTGAGCAAGGGTGAATATGTCGGCAGACTGAGTAAAAAGGCGGGCTTTTCTGCTGCGGGATCCATCTTAGTATTGATCTGCTTAATCAGCTTATTAAATAGCTTCACGTCAGCATTAACATATGCATCATTACGCACCTCAATTATTTATCCTGGACAGAACACACAGATAACAGCAATTTTTGGAACGATCGCCATTTTCTTCGTTGCCCTATCATTCCCCTGTGGATATGTAGGCCGGCGAGCAATCAGGAAAGCACGGCAAATAGATACTGGTCTTCCCTTCACCCGCGCCAACGTTGCTTATCTCCCTACGGAGGAAACCCTGGTACGTGCCTCTGAGGAACCCACTCCGGAGCAGCAGGCTGTGCTGTTGCGTGCGGCAGCGCAGGAACAGGAGACACCGCCCGAAGAACTGGTACGGGCCTCATCAGGGCCATAGAGCTATAAACCGTGAGATCGAAAGACGCTAGGATGCCTGAAAACGAAGCGAACGGCGTCAACGTGACATATCATCAACCATTCCGTTAGCGTTTTATGACATTAATTTCAATTGCCGAGTTCACAATCCGACTGCTTTCCGCTTCGGGTGATGGAGTATCCAATCACTCGTTTCCGATTTATAAAATGCCAGTTCTCCCAACTGACAGCAAACGATGGCCTCTGTACTCGTGCTGAGAACGACTTCAAGAGCTTCGGAAAGCAAATGCCACTGCTGATCTATTTCGCGGTCTGGCGACATTACATAAGCATCCGAACCAGCACCCTTTTGGCGTAACAGTTTCTCCACGTTCACAGCAGTGCATGCATTCGATGGAACTTTCACGGCTAGCGAGTTCTTAAAAGCCAGGCGGTGGTATAGCTCGCTCAGGAACTTACCCCGTGTCCTGGGTTTTGACAGAAACCCGATATAACGCGCTTGCTTTTCCTCGATAATGAAACGTCTGACGAAAGCTTCTTCCTGGTCGTTCATAGTTTTATAATTCAGCGTCTGGTTTGTCCTCTGGCCAGGCCAACTGATCGCCATTGTGAATATGTCTCTTATAGGTCAAAAGACGCGCTAGCTGCCTGGCCTTACAACTCCCCATCTTCTGTAACCTGCAATGTTTCATCAGCAAAGTTGAAGTCCAAAACCATCGCAGCAATTTCCGCATCTTTCTCGCAGTCCAATACCAACCGAATACCGCCGTCAGCGGTCGGTGTCACCTGGTGAATGGGTATCGCCACATGGAATGTTTTACTGAGTGGGATGCGGAGGAACATTCCCGATACGACGGTCCCGCTGATAAGACGAGCAGTCAACTCGACCGAATCAGACGACGTAGAGAGGACTACTGCTGTAATGTAAATGAAGGCTTTCTCCATGCTCTACCTAGCGATTCCATAGCTGCGTAAACACCAGGAGGGTGACAACATCCGTGTGATCGTGAAGCGCAGCGCTCATCACAGGAGTGTGCCCCGTGGGGGCTTTGCTATCCAATTCCGCACGTTCCTCCTGGATTTGAAACCAATTTTTTCCTTTGGGCATGCGCATATTCCTCGATGGGTTATGTCACCAGGGCGACGCCTGTGCATGCACGCCGATCCCCTTTTACAGGCTGAGCCGGAATTTTGCGCCTCATTCTTGCCTGCGGACAATCTGAGGCAGAATGCACAGAATATCCACTGCGATGGTTGCGATTTGAAAGCGAGGGAACTCACCAGATGGACCACCTAGAAAGAAAAGTAACATGCCGAAAATCGAGCAGGCTCCGGCGACGCTCAGTGCCAGAACCATGGATGACTTAAACTGGGCGGGCGTGGAAGCATGCGGCATTTTCAGGAATGATAGGCCCATTGCGGCGACCAGCGCCAAGCCCGCGAGACCATACACGATCGGACGCATCGCGGCTGGATCTGGCGAATGCCTGACATGCTGGCTGGCAGCAACAAGATGCACCAACAGTCCATAGAGCAAAATAGTGACGACGAACGCAAAGAAGAGGATATATTGGTCCCATTTGCGTCGATTTGACATCATAAAGCCTCCTTGTTGGCCCGCTCTTCTTGAGGGATGCTACAGGCTTGGGTCGCTACCAGAGTGCCGTATCGGTTGCGGCAAAATAACCGACAGCTTCAACCAATCGTCTGAAATGCACCCATTGCGGCGTGGCGGAATAGATCCGGGCGATGTCGAAGAAATTGACTGCTCGTGTTGGCATACGTTCCGTTTTGGTGCGGATTTTTCCTTTGATCGCTTGTATTGGATCTATTTTCATCTGCCTTTCATCTCTTTGCGTGATTATAAGACACACATGTAACATCCATACTTTTTCGTCGCCAAAACGGACGGCGTACTTCTTAGACAGGATTCAACTATGAAACGATGCGGCAAACACCTGATTTTGACTTCCCTCATATTGTTCGCTGGGAGAGCTTTGGGGGCGCAAACCAAACCAGTATCTCCCATCACTCGGACGCCGGTCGTCTTTTCTGGCGGTCATGAAACGGATGCAAGGGATCGTGGACGGCCGGTGGTGCTTATCGCCGCCGCGCTGGGAGTGCCACCCGAGGTTTTTCGAGAAGCGTTCCGTCATGTCCGCCCCGCACCGGCGGGAACCGAGCCCGATCCCCAGCAAGTGCGGGATAATAAGGATGCCCTGCTATTGGCGCTGGGACGCTATGGCGTGACCAACGAACGGCTCGATACGGTGTCGGATTATTACCGCTACGTTCGCCGCGACAACGCGCTCTGGCCAACGAAGCCGGCAATTGCCTATGCAACGGTGAAGCGAGGTGTCGTTACCGGATATGTGGTCACCGATGGCGGATCCGGGTACAGTTCTCCACCGACGGTCACGGTGCCAAACATCCCTGGAGCTTTGGGCAAAGCGCGGCTCGCTTTTGGCGACGTGATGGAGAAAAATGGCGTGATCTCCGCCATTGCGCCCGGTACGGTAGTGCGCGATCACCATTCCATAAATCGGAAGTAATGCCTGTTTGCCGAACATATTGACAGGGTAACAGACAAACGTTTAGAATAGCAGTACGATCAGGCATGTTTCCGCGCTGATCTCGCTCTCCTGCAAACCGTATGAGCCAGGAGAACTCAGACATACATAGGTCCAGTTCCCATGTCAACTTTCGACGACTTCCTGCAAGGCTTTTTCGCTCTCTTCATGCAGCGTCAGTTTCGCAACGGTGATTTCCTGAACTACCTCCAGCGCCCCGCGCCGAAAAGGGCGGGAGACGAAGCCTCTATTGTTGATAACACGATCGTCAGCCCGTTGCTTGCTCTGCTCGGTTTTACGCAGGGGGAACAGGTCTACAACCAGGGCAAAAAATTCGGTCGCCCGGACTTCGCTCCAACAACCGGCGATTACGGCGTCTGCTTTGTGGTGGAGAACAAAAGTACGGGCCTTGATTTGACGTTGGATATTCGCGACCCGGAAAGCCATCTCTCCCAGCTCTGCGGCTATCTGCGGGCGCTTGGCCTACGCTCCGGCTGGCTGATGAACGGCCGGAGACTGATGGTTTGGCGGCTAGACAACCCGGAACAGCCGACCAGCACTCTTGATCTTGACATTGCCAATGCCTTGCAAGAGTGGAATACGCATGGCGAAGAGGCATTGACGTCTCAAACCAAGCAGGCACTTCTTTATCTCTGGGAACAGTTTCGCAAAGAGACGTTCGCCGACTGGCAGCGGTTGGAACACGATATCGCAATAGGATCGGAAGAGTGGAAAAGTCAAGCTCTTCCCGTGGGTGCGAACGAAGCCAACCAGGAACTACTCGTCGGCGCGGTAAAAGCGCTTTTGCAGGACCTTCAGGCGGACGCACGAAGCCGGCTGGATCAGCATCTGGCGCAATACGAAAAGTACGAGCGACGCAGCAGCAGAATCCAGGAGGATGATACGGAGACCGCCGTTGAGCGCCTGGCGAAGCTTCGGAATAGCGTAAGCGCGGAATTACTGCGAATTACGCCGCTCATCGGACTTGAACAGGGTGAGCTCAGCACCCTCCAGAACAGCCTGTACGAACTGGAACGGGATCCCTTCACCTACCTGAACACAAAGGAACTTCTCGATAAAACGCTCTCTCTCCTCAATGCCGCGCGGGAGCGCAAATTCCCGGGCGATAAGAAGGCGGCAAAGGCATGGTCAAAATACGATAATGGCCTGGGCGCGCTTGGCGATTCGCTGAAGGCATATGGAGACGCGGCCTTCGACTGGCATAAGCGAAAAGCGTTTTTGAGGCACGACAACCGCGAAAGCATCGAAGTACGCGAAAACTACGCTATCTGGACGGCGATCGTCCAGGAGACGATGCTCGGCGGCCTGAGTGAGAACCAGCGACGCGATGAGTTCGCCTTGCAGGCCACATACGTCGTTTTTATCAGACTGATGCTCATTCGTGTCTGCGAGGATAAGGGTATTCTTCGTGATCGATTCCTCTCCGACGGTGGACTAAAGCACTGGCAGGAAAACATCGAACGCTACTTTCAGTTCGCCACCGGCAACCCCTATGAGCCCCTTCTGGACATGGCGTTTCAGAATGCGCAGAATATCTACGCGCACTTCTTCACCGGACGCGAACTATTCAACTGGTATAGTCTGTCGCGGTTGCGCTTCATCCGCGTCCTCTACCAGTTGAGTCGCTTCAACTTTGCCGACGTGGATTCCGACCTCATCGGCACAATCTACAATACCTATGTGGAGCGCCCTGAGAAAAAACAAAAAGGGCAATACTATACGCCTCCGCAAATTGTGCGCTACATTCTGGACGAAAGCAGCTACGTAAGCGGTCCAGGAATCATTGGTCCCAATAAGCGGCTTATCGACCCGGCATGCGGCAGCGGCACATTCCTCGTGGAAGCGGCGCGGCGCCTGGTGAAGGCGTATAGCGCAGGCGACGGAACTCCGTCCCGCCAGATTATAGACCGTGTGCGCGACAATATTTACGGCTTCGACCTGAATCCCTTCGCCTGCTACCTTGCCGAAGTGAATCTTCTCATACAGGTTCTGGACCTCGTGAAACTGGCGCTAGACGGCAAAACCGCTCCGAACCTGCAACGCTTCCACATTTACAACGTAGACGCCCTGGCCCCATCCAGCGGTGTTCTCTACTTTGCGCGCGCGAATACATTGATGGCGGAGGAGATGGAGATCGTCGACCGTATCAAGGGACGGCAGGAAGAGTACCACACCGGCTTCGGGTGGGTAGTCGCCAACCCACCCTACGGC
>JBBRKX010000046.1:0-11745 GCA_038231675.1 Chthonomonadales bacterium
CGCTGCCGTTGGATACGGACTGGAAGAGAACGTCGGGCTTTCCATCTCCGTTCAGATCGGCAACGCCGACAACCTTTTGATCGAGGGAGATACTCGGTAGAAGGTAGCCATTGAGGACGGGCGTGATTCCGTTGCATGTTTCGTAAGCGACCGAACCTTACTTCCAAGCCCTGCCATGACACGCAGGACGTACAACAGATAATTGAAGACGTGCCTCACGATTTAAGGTCCTTTAGCATGGGAAAGGATGCGCTTTAAGCGAGCGCCCAGGTGAATTGTCGACATTGGCGAGAGGGCATCCCTGGCGTGTGCTAACAGCCTGATTTCTATTACTGCGTCATAACTGTCCAAGATCTGAACGCGGTCATTGTAACTGTCGACCACGATGACGTTGCCCGAAGGGGCCACGGCCACGCCGGTGGGAGCGTTACGCTGTCCGTCTACGGGCCCGCCGATTGCGTACGTGAAGTGGTATCCCTGGGCATACGCGCCAGGCCCAACGAGACATAGCACAAGCAGGACAAGCAGCATTCGGGCCAGACGATGATAAACGCGCTTCATAACGATTCTCCTTGCGTCAGTGCGGAGTCGCGCACATAAGCAGACATACAACGTTTCTTCCCGGCGTAGGCGTTACGAAAGGCGGTGAGGCCACACGAGACGCAAATGTGCCTGGAAAATCGGTCTTATGCAGGAGGGAGGCATTGCACCGGGCGGGACTATCGAGATGATGCAAACTTGGGGGAAGTTTCTGGTTATGAGCGCACGGGCAGAGTATACTGTACCCGCTCGGTAGTTGTCAATGTACCTTCCGTCAATTATTACCGGAGAACCAAAGAGAAAGAGCATTCGCCTCGGCTGGCGAATGCTCTTTGTTGCGAGAGAAAGCGAGCTAGTGGATGCCGGCGATCTTAAAGTCGAGGTTGACACCATGACGATCGAAGCGAACGTACGCATGAGGGAAGTGAAGTCACTTTTTGTCCGCACGGTCGGGCGACGGTTCTTCAGTTTGTAATGATATTCCCCGATTGCACCCTTGCGCATCCCTTCACCAAAATTTAATCTGCTCTTAATCTTTCACTAACATTCGAATCGTATACTTGCCCCGGTTCAAACGAAGGAAACGCCTGCTCACCAGGCGCTTCCGTTCGATTGCACGTTGACTTCCGGGCAAATGCGTTCAGCTCACGATCGGCTGGCGTTTCAACGGAGCAACGCGTCGGCTCGTGCGTGTTTCTGAATCCTTTCTGGAAGCAGGTGGACAATCATGCCCATCCGTCCACACCCGGCTCAGGTTCAGGAAGATGCATTCGGGCAAGGAATTCATTGCTAAAGTGCAATAAGAAGGAGACGTCAGCATGTTCCATAGCTTGACAATGAAGAGAGCAGTGATCCTCGCTGCATTTTGCACGGCCGCCTGTATTGGGGGCGGACAGGCACGCGCGCAGGCGCCCGATCCGGTCTACTTTGAAGTGGACAACCTGACAAATTCCGGTGGCGACCCCAACTTCCCCGTGGTCAGCGACGTAACGTTTTCCAACCTCGCCCTGCGCGAGACGTTTGCCGACAATTTTCAGCAATTGCTTCCTCTTTATCTCGATCCGACGAATCTTTCTACACAGCAGGACTCGCTGAACACCCAGGATCTCTCCCTGTTTACCTCGCCGGTTTCGCTTCCCGACGGCGCACACGGCGCCCTGACCCAACTGACGATCACAGGCCTTACCGACCAGAGCCTGCTGGAGTTGCAGACCTCCCTCAACGGCCCCAGCACGTTTGTTCAAACCGGCGGCAGCTTCAGCACCAATCTGTTCGGACCGAACCCGGCCGGCATCCCCGTGGGACTGTTGAGTGAAATCGATGCGACGAACAACAACATCATCGCGCAAACTCCCATCCAGGTCACGCCGGAAGGAAGTTCGCTGACGATGCTGGCGACATGCGGCCTGGGGATGCTTACCACGATTGGCCTTCGACGCCGCAGCCGCCGCAAATAAACGCTTCTTGAAGAGGAGAATACTAATCACAATGAAATGTGTACGACATAACAAATTCCTGGCGGCAACCCGGCGTGGTAGCAATGCTGCCTTGACGCTTGCGGCGGCCCTTGCCCTTAGCCTCCCTGCCTCGACTGCCTTTGCCCAATTTGACAACACGAACTGGGGCAGCCTCACGTCGCCGGTCTTTGGAAGCCACGAGCCTTCCAATGGCGGCATCTATAACGACGCGGAACTCTTCGCCGGTCCGAACAAGTTCCCGGGCAACTATTACAATGGCGTCCTGCCCAACGGTCGGAAGGTGACCCCGGCAGGGCAGTCGACCCAGATCGGAATGAATCCGCTGGGTGCGGCGGTAACGCCGGACGGTAAGTTTCTCATCACCACGAACGACGATGAGCGGGATGGCGGCGTGCCGTCGCTCATAACTCCCGGCCTGGTCGGCGGGTATTCGCTTACCGTCATCGACACGACCCAGTCTCCTCCCAAAGTGGTTTCGCAGGTCACCACGCAGGGCAAACTCTTTATCGGCCTGCAGGTTACTGGCAGCGGCCCGTACACGGTGTATGCCTCTGGCGGCGGCGACAACAGCATCAAGCTATTCACCATCGCCAACACCGGAGCGATCACGGCAAATGGCGCGATTACCATTGCGCCGTTCGCTCACACGGGCGCGGATGGCCATGTTTCCAACTACACTCCGGGCGCACCCCAGACCGCCTCGACTTCCACTCCCACAGGCTATAGCAATGGCGGCGCGAAGACCACGTTTCCCGCCGGCACGGCATTGCGCGGCAACTATCTGTATGTCGCCTGCAATGGGGACAACAGTCTGGCCATCATCGACACCACCACGAACAAGGTGGTGAAGCAGGTGCCGGTCGGGTACTTCCCATACGCCGTTTCGGTAAGCCGGGATGGAAACACCGTTCTGGTCTCCAACTGGGGCGTCACCGACTACAAGTTTAAGAATCCCACCTACAATGGGGCCGGTAAACTGGTCGGCCTGACGGCGATCCCGAACAATCTGCCGGACGGGTTCTACGTGCCGGTAACGAGCACGGGCGGCAATAACCCCCAGACTTCGTCGATTTCCATCGTTGGCGTTCCCGGCGGCAATGTCGCGAACGCCTCTCTTGCCGGTTCCCTTTATGAAGGCAAGATGCTGGATGACATGAGCCAGGTCGGAGACACGCATCCGTCCGCTCAGGCCATAGTGCGTAAGGGAGCGATCGAAGTTTTGTACACGGTGAAATCCAACAGCGACGCGATCGCCCTGACGCTCCTCAACAACTTCCGCAAACTGCCGGACTTCGATCTGTCGCCGATCCAGGTCAACTTAAACGACGCGCATCCGGTGCATGGCTCCTATCCCAACGCGATCGTGGCTTCTCCGGACAACAAGCGGGTCTACATCGCCGAGGCGGGCATTAATTCCGTGGCCGTTCTCGATACGACAAACCCGACCAATCCTAAGCTCCTTGGCCGCATTCCGACTGGCTGGTACCCCACCGGGCTTACCATCAGCGCGGACGGTCAGACGCTCTATGTGGTCAACGCCAAAGGCATCGGCGAAGATATCAATGCGAATACTAACAATGGACAGGGAACAAACGCCAATCCAACGGCAACCGGCCTTTCCTCCGTAGCCGGCCTCGACAGCAACTATATCTTCGGCTCAGCGCAAAAGATCGATTTGACGCAGCCAATCGACAATACCACCGTCCTGGCGAACAATTTTGCGGCGCATCCAAACGTAGATACAAGCGTTGTCCCGGTGGGCGGCGCGGCTTCCAACAAGATCAAGCACGTCTTTTTCATCCTGCACGAAAATAAGACCTTCGACTCCATGCTGGGGAACCAGAGCGGTCACTTCGGCCCCTATGCGAGCCTGACCTACAACAACTTCGCTGGAACCAACTATACCAACGGCCAGTACACCGGCGTTTCACTGAACACACAGGCGCTCGCCACCACATTCGCGACGGCAGTGAACTACTATTCGGATTCGGAGGAGAGCGACGCCGGCCATCAGTTCGCCGCGTCTGGAACCGCCACCGATTACACCGAAAAGACCCTGCTCGTCAAGACCGGACGCGGCCTGTTGGTCAACAAGAACTTCGAGCCCGAGGACTATCCGGAAGGCGGCTATATCTTCAATAACGCCGCGCGCAACGGAGTTTCCTTTAAGGACTATGGGGCGCTCGTGCGGATCGTCGGCACGGATACCGGAAGCAGCGTTCCGACAACGGTCGATGATCCCCAATCGGGCTTCCTTGGTTTGCCGACTTTGAAAGCGGACAACTTCTCCGTCACCACCCCGCTCGTCAACACCGGGGACGCCGCCGATCCGAACGAGATCAATAATCCGTTTGCGCCCAACCCGCCCAAAACGGATGCGCACACGCAAGGTCTGGGGCAGACGTATTTCCTCGCCCTGCCGATCCTTTCTATCCTCGGAGGGACCAACCCCAACGGCGTCCCCCATTTGGACGTCAACTATCCCGGCTACAACTTCAACATCTCGGATCAGCGGCGCGCCAGGGAGTTCATCGCGGACTTCGATGCGATGGTCGCGCAGAACAAGCTGCCCGAATTCCTCTACATCTACCAGCCGAACGACCATACGGGTGGCACGCAGGCGCCGAACACGGCGGGTGTGACGAACACGGCGCTTCAAGAGGTTGCAGACGGCGATACCGGACTGGGCATGGTGGTTTCGCACATCATGAACAGCCCGGTGTACTACAACGCGGCACAGGACAACGGCTCGGCGATTATCATCACCTATGATGACGCGCAGTCGAGCCTCGACCATATCCATCCGCATCGCACGCCACTGGTCGTCGTGAGCCCGTATGCTAAGCCCGGCTACCTGGGCAAACAACACTACAGCACGGCATCCGCCGTCAAAACCGAGGAACTTCTGCTTGGCCTGCCGCCCAATAACCTCGGCGATCTTTTCGCGACGGACCTTCGCGATCTCTTCCAGCCGAACTACAATGGCATCACGTTCGGCAACGGCGTTTTCGCGGTGAACGGCGTGCCCACCGCGACGGGAATAACCCGTGTGGCGAAGTACGCTCCTTCGCCGGAAGCCCGGGCGATCTGGGCGCTTGCGAACCAACTGGACACTTCGGCCCCGGACCGAGACAGCCACCGATTGGGCGCGCTGCACCGGCTGATCGTGCAGGCGGACGCTCTGTACGCGGCGGGCGCGAAGAAGAACCATCTGAATACCTCGGACTACAAATACTGCCAGAGCAAAATCTACAAGACGGCGCTGGCGGTCGTAAATGGCCCCGCGCGTCGCGATGACGACGATTAATCTCCTCTGAGGAAATACCCGGCTCTCCGCGCTCTTCCTAAATTAGGAGGAAGAGCGTGGGGAAGTCCTGATAATCCAACTTCCTTGCACCATTCCATCCCCCTGGGACGGAATGCATTCCTGGTCACGTTTAAGGAGACCTATCCTATGTTTACCACGCGTAAGAAACTCGGCATCCTCAGGCCATCTTCCACGACACTTGCTTCCCTCACAAAGCTGTCGGCATGGGCTGGATTGGCGGCCGCCACCCTGGTCCCCACATCGGCGCAAGGGCCGAACCCACTGATTACCGGCAAAAAAATCACGCTGCCTCCCATCGGCCCGGTGCAGAATGTGGGAAGCCTTCCGGAGCATATGATCGTCAGCCCGAACGGCAAATTCGCGATCACGAGCGACATGGGCTTTCGCGAATCGCTCTGGTCGATCGATACCCTGACGGGCAAGGGCGTGTCGCATCTGGACTTCAATGCTGTGGACGCGAAAGGGAACCCTTCGGACGGGCTGTATTACGGGATCGCGGCGCATGACAACGGGGATGGAACCGCTACCCTGTATGTCGCTACCGGCCAGTTCGGCAAGATCCTGGTGGTCCATCTGGATGCGAGCGGCAATCTGACTCCGGTCGGGGGCCCGGCGTTCGCCACCCAGGCCGCCGACTTTCCCGCTGGAGTAGCCTTGGACAATCATGGCCATCTGTTCGTGGCCAACAACGATCCGAACAACTTCACTCTGCCGGCGAGCGTCGCGGTCTACAACACCGCGGATGGCTCCCAGGCCGGCCGATATACGTTCCCAGGTCAGGCGAACTTCCCGCTCTCCGTCGCGGCGCTTGCCGACGGCAGCAAGGTCTACGTCGGCAGCCAGCGCGATGGCGCGGTTTACGTGCTGAACACGACCGATCTGACCAACATCACGGTGAAAGCTACGCTGCCGACGGGCGCGCATCCCGATGCTCTGCTGTTGGACAAATCCCAGAAGCGGCTCTTTGTCGCGAACGCGCACAGCGATTCGGTCTCCATCGTGGACACAAAGTCGGACACGATCAGCAGCACGATCGTGCTGAAGCCGACCGGCGACCACACTCCGAGCGGCGTCACCCCGACGGGCCTGGCGCTTTCTCCGGATGAGAAGACGCTCTATGTGACCCTCGGCGATTTCAACGCACTCGCGCAGGTCGATGTAACGGCCGGGCAGGTGCTGGGATATATTCCCGCTGGCTGGTATCCCACCGGCGTCGTCGCCACGCCCTACAAGAAGCTCCTGGTGGCGAACGCGAAAGGGACCGTGACGCGGTATCCCAACCCCTCGTATCAGCAGTTTTCTTTTTCGGGCGCCTACGATCTGAACTTGATCGAGGGCAATGTGGAGTTCCTCTCCGTTCCCTTGGCGCGCCAACTCGCCGCCTACACCCAGCAGGTGATCCTCAACAACAAGATCTCCGAGATCTCCGCTCCTAATCCCCTGGCGAGCATTTCCATTAATTCTCAAGCGGCCCAGAAGATCAAGCATGTGATCTACATCGTCAAGGAAAACCGCACCTACGATCAGGTGCTCGGTGATCTTCCGCAGGGAAATGGCGATCCGAGTCTGGCGATCTTCGGTCAGGCCGTCACTCCCAACCTGCACGCGCTTGCCAATCGCTTCGCGCTTCTGGACAACTTCTACGATTGCGCCGAGGCGAGCGGCGACGGCTGGCCCTGGAGCACCCAGAGCATCGCGACCGAGTATGTTATCAAGAACCTGCCGTACAACTACAGCGGGCGCGGGCGACAGTACGATTTCGAAGGCCAGATCAACGGGTATCCGGCGGGCGGCTTTCCGATAAACGATCCGTACGGCAATCCGCTCGTTTCTCCCGGCTCCCCCTTCGCCGGGAAGGTTGCGCCGGTCATCCCCGACGTTTCCGAAGCGCCCGGACGTCATATATGGGATATTGTCCGGAATGCCGGTCTCTCGTACCGCAACTACGGCTTTTTTGAAACATTCGGCGTGAACTTCGGGGCGACAGTCGTCATTCCGGATAACTATCCCGCCGTGGTCGGACTGCAGCCTGCCGGGCATGATCTTGGCGGCGTCACGGATATCGATTTCCGCCGCTACGATGCCTCCTATGCGGATAGCGACGCGCCACAGAACGTCTTCAATCAGACCGCCAATCCGAATGCTCTGTATCCGCTCCACACGTACGGCCATTACAATATGCCGAGCCGATTCTCCGAATGGAACCGGGAGTTCCAAAAATTCCTGGCGCAGGACGCGAGCGGCGCCACCGTCCCTGCCTTTGAAACGGTCCGCTTCATGCACGACCACACACAGGGCGTCAGCCACGGCCGGCATACGCCGAAGTCGGAAGTCGCGGATAACGACTATGCCGTCGGCCAGCTTGTCGACGCCGTCAGTCACAGCCCGATCTGGAGCAGCACGGCGATCTTCGTGATCGAGGACGATGCACAGGACGGCGCGGACCATGTGGACGCGCATCGTTCCACCTGCTATGTCATCAGTCCCTGGATAAAGCTTGCGTCGGTGGACCATACCTTCTACAATACCGACAGCACGCTGAAGACCATCGAGTCGCTTCTGGGTCTAAAGCCGATGAGCGAGTACGACGCGGTTGCCTCTCCCATCCTGGACTTCGACACCGCACCGATCAACAACGCGCCGTTCAACGCGATCGCTCCCGATCCGGCCATCGAGACCGAGGTCGCGCAGGCGAAGAGCCCGAAGGATACGATGTATGCGCTGGCGAAAATGTCGGACGGGCTGGACTTCGAGCATCCGGACAGCGCTCCCGCCGGCATTCTCAACGAGATCATCTGGAAAAGCGTCCAGGGCATGAACTCCCCGACGCCGAAATCACGCCATTCCACGACCTTGCGCTTTGCTTCGAAGCAGAAGACCGAAGCCCAAAAAGGCAAGCTGGGCAAGAAAGTTGCCGCCAGTCGCGATAGCGACGATTAGGGCACAGGTCCTTGTGCGTCGACAAGAGACCTTTTCTGCAGAACGCTTGCGTGCCAAGCGTTCCCACGAACAGAAAAACGGGCCTTCGCTATCGTAAGCGAAGGCCCGTTTGGCGAGAGTATAAAAGTGGCAGCGCGTTAGTGGACGCCGACGACCTTAAAGTCGAGGCTAACGCCGCGAAACAGGTAGCCGTTTCCCGTTGATGCCTCCTGCGCGTGGTATAGATGATAACGTCACAGGCCGAGCAATGCGCTATGCGATTGAATACGACCTTTTAGAAGGCCGATTTACAGGCGCGTTTCCTGCCTGCTCAGTATACGGCACTAAGCAGCAAAATGCACGCGCCGGATGTCCCTGAAAAGCAGATCCCACGAGTGCGAAAAATGCTGTTGGGAGCGGGTCCCGCTGACTCTACGCATCGAGTCAGCAGCAGACAGCCAAAAATCCGCATGGATTTGCAACTCCCATGATCCACCAGGGGTGCTGTCGAGATAACAGAATCATAACTGGGATTTAACATCCATTTAATACGTCGCGGGTATGATGTTTTAATATGGCCTTGTTCATCCGGCTGAAAGACGGACCCTCATTTTTAGACCTGAGTGTGAATCCGCCATCCTCTGCCGTGTACCCGAAGCAGCAATGGTAATTTTGACCTGGTGCTGTTCAAAGAAGGAACGCAACATGCGACAAAGCAAGAAGGTTTCGATGCCCCGAGGTTTTACCCTGATCGAACTGCTCGTGGTGATCGCGATCATCGCGATTCTCGCCGCGATCCTCTTCCCTGTTTTTGCCCAGGCGCGAGAGAAAGCCCGCAGCGCCGCCTGCCTTTCCAACACGAAGCAGCTTGGTCTGGCCACGCAAATGTATGTGCAGGACTATGACGAGGAGCTTTTCTTTTACGCAAGCACGACCCCGGCGCAGTCCCGAACCGGCCAATCGATCTTTCCCGCCCAGAAGAACGAGGAGCGCTGGTGGAATGTGCTGATGCCGTATATCAAGAGCAACAATATCTTTACGTGCCCGAGCGATTCGGGCCCGACGGTCAGCAACGACATCAATGGAAAGCCGTCGATCCGCCGGTCGTATATCGCCTGCCGTTCCGCGGAGGCGCTGCGCCTCGCGCAGATCGACAACCCGGTGCAGACGATCGTGATCGTGGATAAATGGGACAAAGATTCGGATGGCGCGGTCGGCGACAGCTGGATCGAGTCGTTCAACGGGGATTTCGATGCCGATAACGGGGTAGGCGCGGATCATTCCCGCATGTACAAGGCGGGAAATCGCCATCAAGGCCTGGTGAATTGCGTACTCTTCGATGGCCACGCAAAGGCATACCGTGCGGAGCAGATTCAGGCCAGCAAAGACCTGACGGGCTGCAGCCTTATCTATAATTTCCCAGTGCCCGGCAGCATGGCGATCGATGTGCTCAGCGCGGCGCCGAACGAGCCGAACATCTGCTCGCAGTTCACTTATCCGTAGTCGGGTTGGGGCGTGGAAGGGGTGCTTTCCGAAGGGAGATCACTCTTTGTCCGGATGACCGGGCGATGATCCTTCCATGGGAGGGGGATCGCCGCTCGGTTTATCACGGTGGAACTGAAAACGGGAAAAGGCGATCTTCAAACCTTCCGCTCGGATCTGTGACAGTTTTGAACCGCCGAAGAAAGTGATCGCGTGCGACTTGGAAGTGTGGACGCGCTGCGAAAGGTAGATCCCGCGATGGCCGGAGAGGATGTAGCTGATAATACATGCCGCGGTGATGGGGACCGCGACCGCATGCCCGAATAACTCGATGCCCATGACGGCGCAAGCGATCGGGGTGTTCGCGGCTCCCGCAAAGACCGCCACAAATCCGAGAGCGGCAAAGAATCCCGTTGGTTCGCCGGTGAGGTGGGCGAACGCGGCGCCAAGCGTCGCGCCGACGCAAAAGAGGGGCGTCACTTCCCCGCCTTTGAAACCAGTCCCCAGGGTGATCGCGGTGAACAGGATTTTGAGGGCGAAGGCTCCCAGGAAAACGCCTTCCGGAGTGAAGCTCTTTTCGATCAGCGGCAGGCTAAGCCCGAGGTAGTCCCGGCTTCCGATCCCATAGGTAAGCGCAATCACGACTGCTCCGCCAAGGAAAGGACGCAGCCAGACATGCTTGAAGAGGGATTTGCATAGATGGGATACGGCGTGGGTCGCTTCGCTGAAAAGCATGCTGGCGCCCGCAAACAGGATGGATGCGATGCAGACCAGCGCCCAGGTGCGTCCGTTCAGGCTCGGAAGCGCGCCCACAGGGTAAATATGGTGCGAAACGCCCCAGGCCCGGCAGACGATATCCCCGACCACGCTTGCAACGAAGCAGGGGACCAGCGCCTCATAACTCATGCGGCCCACGCTTAAAACTTCGAGGCCAAAGAGCGCGCCGGCAAGCGGCGTGCCGAAGACCGAGCCGAAGCCGCCACTGATTCCGCTCATGATAAGAATGCGCTGATCCGCGGCAGAGAGCTTTAGCGGGCTTGTGGCCAGGTTCGCCAGTGTGCCGCCCATTTGCACCGCGGTGCCCTCGCGACCGGCGGAACCGCCAAAAAGATGCGTGACCACGGTGGTAAAGAGAACAAGAGGGGCCATGCGAAAGGGGATGGCGCCGCCTGGGTCGTGAATGCGTTCCAGCAGCAGATTGTTTCCCGTCTCGACCGATTTCCCATAGCGACTGTAAAGCAGCGCGATGCCGATGCCGGCAAAGGGAAGCGCCCAGAGCAGCGCGGGATGCGACTCACGGGCGCCGGTCGCCCACGCGAGGGAAAGAAGGAACAGGGCTGTGGCGCTGCCGGAGACCACACCGACCCAACTGCCCAGGACACACCATTTCAGCAGGACCCAGAAGAGGGCTAATTGCTCGTCGCGATAGGTACGGAGCGGCATCGTGAAAATCTCTCTACACCGTGGTCAGTTATTGGGAATGGTGTAAAGTCCGACGATGGCGGAATAGGTGCCCGGCGTCAGTTTGACGTGACCGTCAATGTAACAGACGTTCTGTGCTCCGACAACGCCACCCTTGCCTTGATTATAGACGGCGGCGGTCGTCTGGCCCATATGCTCGCCCAATCCGTCACAGATCATCATCGGCTTTTCGGAAACCCGCCCGATCGCCGCCAGAGGGTGGCTGCAGACGCCTTGCGCATCGTTGTCGAAGCCTGGAATCACCTTTTGCCAGCCATGTACGCATAGGAAGTTATAGTCGGTCGGGTAGAGCGCGGCCCGATTCGCCTGGCCACGCATGGTGGGGCAGAAGAAAACCTGCGGGCTCTTCGTGTAAGGATTGAGCACGGCGGCCAGAAATACCGGATTGCCGCTTCCATCCACGTGGGTGGCCGGCGGAAAGCCCGTCTTTGTATCGCTGAAGTTACAGGTCGGGAAACTCTCGTCGTAATCCTGCAGGTACATCGTCATGGCCTGACCGAGCTGATGTAGATTGGA
>JBBRKX010000047.1:0-11680 GCA_038231675.1 Chthonomonadales bacterium
CGATCTTCACCGAGCCGCCCGTCGGCTTGATCCCGCCAACGACCTTGTCCGAGAGAACGATCTTCGCCGCGCCTTCCGTCTTCAACTCCGGCGTCTGCTTCTTGTTATGCTCCCGCGCCCACGCCCCAACCTGCTTCTGAACATACTCGGCCACATCCGCCATCTGGACCGGACCGCCCGCAGCAGGATGCTCCAGCGCATCGAGCAGATAATACGTGAACGCGCTCTGCCCTTTGTCCGCATCCTCGAAGGCGCGCTCGCCCTCCGAGCAGGCGAACAGCACGGCAGACCCACGCACCTGCGCCTCCGTCGAACGCGCCGCCACGATCAAGCTCTTGCTGAAATCGTTCGTCAGCTTGTTGTCGCCGTCGCCCTTGCCCTTCTCGGGATCGTTGCGGCAGGCGTCCATAATAAAGATTACCTGGCGCGCCTTCAGCTTCTGCACCTTCTTCGTGAGCGAGTTAAGCGGAATGGCGCTCAATTGCAACGCTTCCACCGAGCTGATATCCGCGTTCACCGAGCCAAGGAAGTTCTGGCCGTCTCTGGCGAACCCATGCCCGCTAAAGTAGAAGAGCACGGTATCATTCGGGCCAACGTCCTCTGCAAGGCGATCCAGCACATGGAAGACATTGAGGTTGGTGGGCCGGTTGGGATCGGCGATACTCTTGACGTCGCTTGTCATCAGCCGTGTATCGTAGCCATAGCGCGACTTCAGCACGCCCGCCACGGCAGTCACATCCTTGACGGCAAAGTCGAGGTGGCTGATATCGGCGCTGTCGTACTGCTCCACGCCCACCAGCAGCGCCCACTTCTTGCCCTCGGCGCGCGCGGTCGAGGTAAGCGCAAGCAACAGGAGCAAGGGAAACAATAGCAAACGAAGGGGACGGTTCACGGTGCTTCTCCCACAATCAACAGTATCCTCATCCATCTGGCCGGCAAATAAAGGGCGCACTGTCCCGCAATGCCTGGTCGCCAGCAAAACATCTCCGTCAAACTCCGAGCCGACATTACATCCATCTTACTCTAAAGCCGGCCCCCGGAGTCAACAGATAGAGACGGCGAGCGCTCGTTCATTCGTATGCAGCGGCGTCCATGCCTGTGAACCACTAACAAATCCTGTACGACCACCGTTCGCCCGCCATATTACCACAGCGACACCAAAATGCTAATTTGGCGCCACAACGTGAGTAGTGGAGCGGCAGAGGCATCATCGTCAACGTTCGAGGCGACCCCATAGAGTCACCCCTTCCCCGCGAAGCGAATTGGGGAAGGGGCCGGGGGTTAGGTCCCCGCGAAGCGAATTGGGGAAGGCAAGGCGGAGCCGCAGATGGGTTAGGTTCCGGAGGCACAACGGAGCCCGTCAGTATAGTCCGCCTGGGAAGGCACGCTCCAGAAACGATTGGTGGTGCGGAAGACGCGCGGTCGAAAGGCGCGCCAGGCCCCGCCTCGCACGACGCGGGCCTTCTTCTGGCCCATCGTCCGGTTCTCCGGATCCGTCCCGATAGCCTGCGGGCTACTCCAGAATTTATCGTCGTACCAGTCACGGCACCATTGCCAGGCATTCCCCGCCATATCCGTGCAGCCGTACGGACTTACACCGTACTGACCGACCGCGGTAGTGCCGCCCGATTCGCCGAAAGTGCGATTGCTTGCCCACACCTTGTAGGGATCGTAATCGTTGCCCCAGGGAAACTTCAGCCCTTCTGTTCCCCGCGCCGCTTTTTCCCATTGCGCTTCGGTGGGCAGGCTCACGCCCGCCCACTGGCAATACGCCGTTGCGTCATTCCAGCTCACATTCACGATCGGATGGTCTTCCTTCGACCAGTTCACGTTAAAATCAGGAGCTTTCGGCATCGCCCGCCCGGTATCCGCACAGAACTTCTTGTACATCCCTACCGTCACAAGGTTCTTGTACATCCAGTAGCCGGACAGCGTCGCCTTGTGGCGGGGATTTACCGGCTGGTCCCCGTCGCCCATCAGGAAGTCGCCTGCCGGAATGTAGACCATCGCGGCCCCATCCTTAGGATTGACGCGCTGCTTCGGCGGGTCCTGCAGCAGCGGGGAGGGAACGGGCTGGGGAGTGCTCCGAACCGGTCCCACGCCCGGCACGACCTGCGGGTCCGTACTGACAAAAAGAAATTCGCCTTCCGTGTCATGGCTGCCGAACTGCGGCGTCTGCTTAGCGTTCGTCACATTTCCTACGGCGGTCTTCACTTCCGCCGCCAGTTCCGAAGCCGTAAACACCGCGTCCGGCGTTGCAGCCCGGGCACGCAGATCCTCCAGCAACTTGAACGTAAAAGCACCATGGCCCAGCTTCGGGTCTTCGAAAGCCTCTTCGCCCCGCCCACCCGCCGTAAATACCTGGCGCGCCAGTTTCGTCAGGAGACCCGCGACCACCGCCGAGCCCGGCCGCTCACCGAACGAGCGCCCTTTCGCCAGCAGACCGCCATAACAGGCATCGGCCAGAAGCAGCGCGTGCTTGGCCGGGCTTGCGTCCAGATAGCTCCAGAGATGGTCCATCGGAAGGCAGCTATGCAGATACGGTCCCGCGTTTTCCGGATGCGCAAGGTCTACGGCCGCGTCGTAGGGAATGAGAAAGCCCATATCGCCGCCGTTGTTGAGCCGGACCGTCTGGCCATGGCCGGAGTAGAATACCAGAACGCGGTCGTCGGGCTTGACGCGCTCGTCATCCGAAAGCGCCGACATCGCCGCCTCGATATTTGCTTTGGTCGCCTGTTCGTCCACCAGCAGCGTGACGTTTTCCGATAGGAAGCCATAGCTTTTGATGAGCACGTCGCGCATATCGATGGCGTCGCGGTCTGCATAATCGAGCCATTTATCCTTTGGAAGATGCTGGTACTGCCGGATGCCTACGAGGAGGGCATGGGAATTGGTGTAGAACTGCTTGCCGGCATAGACGCCCGCTCGCGGCTGAACGCTGAGCGTCTTCGCTGTCTGAGAGAATGCGACCGGCGCGATGAGCGCCAGGAGGAACATCGTGACGAGAATATTGAACGGATTGCGGACCATGCATTTCTCCAGCTTAAATGAGGCTACGGCGCATCGGCTATCCATTTCCGAGCAATGCCTGTGCGCTGTCCTCCAGGCTCTTTGCGACAGGCGAACGGGGATTGGCAGCATGAAGCGCGGCGAACTCTTGTACGGCATCCGTCACCAGACCATCCTCGGCATAGATCACCCCGAGTGCGAGGCGCGACCCGGCGAATCGCCGGCGTGCGTCCGCGATCCTGCCCACACCGGCCTGATCCAAGACTTTGAACTGAGCGATGCCGCCGACCTCGGGAACCGCCGCCACGGGTTTGCCGGCACGGTTGAAGGCCGTAACCGTCCACCGATAGACGGCCCCGCGCACGAGCGCCTTTTTCGGCTTCCAATGGTCTGCGGTAAGCATTTTGGTGACCAGGCTTTTGCCGCCCCCTGTCAGAGCCGCGAGGCTGATCTTGCATCCGACAGCGCCAGGCGGAAGCTTCCAGGTGAACGCCGGCTGATTGCTCTCGACGACGGTTCCGATCGGCGCCTCCACGTCGAAGGCATGTCCGGTGCGGGCGCTGGCCAGCTGCGTCAGCACGGAGGGACGCTGGATCCGGCCAGTGGACAGCGCCGTCTTCAGTGTCTGTTCCAGATCCGGCGTGAGCTGAGGCAAACCACTGATATGGCCGTCGGCTCCCAGCGCCACCTGGCCGCCGCCGTCATTCAGCGCCACAGACGCGCCGCCAAACCGCACAACCCCGCTCCAGCGCACCAGCAACAGCACGATAACGGTAGCTGCAACTCCGAAGCTCAGCACTCTGGCCTGGCGAGATCGCGGAGTTCTCGCCGGGAACAGGCGTTCCAACAGGGTTCTGGGAGGCGCCGGGCGATGCTCTTTCGCGGGATACGCCGTCATCAGAGCGCGAAAGGTCCGTAACTCTTCGAGATTGGCCGCGCACTGCCGGCAGTTTGCGAGATGTGTGGTGACGATTTCACGGTCCACTTCGTGTGCGTTACCGTCCAGAAACGCGGCAAGCTGCTCCTCATCGGCATGGAAGGGCTCTGCATCGAGCGGGGTGATCGCCATGCGCAGCGCCTGGGCCGACGCGGCCGGCGACAGAGCTCCCCGCAGTTTGGCACGGCAGGCCGGGCAGGCGGACGCATAGTCCTCTGCCGTAAGCAGTTCCAGCGGCGCCAGCTTTCGCTGCTGGTAGCGCTGGATCACGTCCTCCGGAATATGTTCGTTCATCGAACTCATGCCAGGCCCTCCGAAGGAAGACGACATGCGATTGGGGCGGATATTACCATGCCCCCGCAATAAGGATTCATTCCGTCCCTCCCATCGACCGCATCCGGCGCACCAGCCGCTCGCGGGCGACCTTGCGCAGGTTGATGACCTGCTGGCGCGTCACGCCAATCAAGGAGGCGATCGCGTTGTCGTCCAGCGGCAGGCCGTTCCAGACCTCCGCGAACTTTTCCGCGCTTATCCCCATGGCGGCCGCGATCTCGCGCAGACCGGCGATGTCCTGCATGGGAAGCAGCGCGATGACGCCGACGCCCTGCGCATCGCGCAAATTCAAGAGCAATGCCGCGCATTGCCGGGTGGGTAGCTGGCGAATCTCGGCCCAGAGCCCGCGCAGATAGTCGCGCTGTTCGACCTCATTAGCGACGTTGACACTCGGGTCGGCGAGGCGCGTCAGCGTGTCTTCCCGGCCCTCGTCTTCATCGTTCGCTTCTTCGCGTTGCTCTTCACGGATCTGCCAGACCTCCGCCAGCACATTGACCAGGTCGTTCAGTTCCAGGGGCCCGCCGGCCCAGTGGAATAAAGCCGCGATGACATCGCCCGGGTTCGCCCGCGCGGGATCGATGCCTGCCAGCGCCTGGCCTGCAGCATTTTCCGTGCGGGCCGTCAGACTCTGGTAGCGCGTGGTGCGTGTGACCTGACGGTTGGCGCGCTGCCACTCGGCAAATCCGCAGATCCGCTCCTCGTTCGCGCCATTCCAGAGCGCAAAGCCCTTCTGGCCGGTGTGATCCCCCAGGAGATACACGAGTTTCCGTTTCAAGCCGGCGCGGCGCGGGTATTTCCGCTGGAGATAGGAGTTGCAGACGCGGTAAGTGGTGGTGGCGGCAAAGCCATGGAAGTCCCGTATGGGTTCGCTATCGAGGCCGGAATGCAGATCGTGCAGGGCACGCGTAAGGCGGAGGCGCACGTCGCCTCGTATATCTTCGGCCGTCTGATCCTCGGTCGTCTGGCTCGCGGCGCCACGTGCGCCGCCATCCCTTGACCAGTGCCGGCGTACAATGCCGATGATTACGGGTTCGACGCCCGCGAGGACTCGCTCCATTTCGCGCTGGATCTGTGTTTCCCCACTTGCGTTGAGCAGGGGCGAAAGCAAACGATCCGCCTGACTCTTGGCCAACGGAGCAGATGCGGGGTTGGCAATGGTCTGCAACAAATGCGCCTCCGACCAAAAAGAACGTTTAGGTCACCTTATTATAGTAGGGTTCAGCACAATAATTGTCAATTCAAAAGTTTATTTCCGCGCATGGTAATATCTCACCCGTTCCTCCGACGTTCCCTGACAGGACGGACAAACCGGCCACAACCGAAGGCGCGATAAGGCGCCCAATCCTCTCGGAAACGGAGATTCATGATGAACAGAGTTTTACGGAACGCGCTTGGAGTTTTGCTTGCGGCTCTTATCACCCTTCCTCTGCCGGCCCAGGTTCGCCCGTATTACGGTGGAGGCAACGGCCGGTTAGTGCGTCCTTTGCCTATTCTTCCTAACGCGCGGTACCGGCCAGCGGTGGAGTGGCCTAATCTTATGGGTTCCTGGCGCGTGAATTTTTCAACCGGGCGCGGCTGGCATAGCCCGGGCATCTCCGCCCAGGCCCACCTCGTCATCACCAGCCAGCAATACGGCCACTTCGCCGGCCATAACTTACGCGGTGACCGCGTGGAAGGGGTACTGAGCCGCGATGGCGCCCTAGAGATCATGATCGGAAGCGAGCGGGGATACTACAACCGATGGGCCGTGCTCAATGGATATGGTCGCGGATTACGCTTTAGCGGAAGTATCCGGCTGCATGACGCGTCGCTTGGAGACGCCGACCAGGCCGGCAGTTTTCAGATGTTCCGATAGTCGGCGGTGGAATTCCCGCCCCGTCCGGTTCGACCGGATACGATCCGGGCACGAAAAATGCGAGTCGGAGAAATGTTCCTCCGGCTCGCCATTCGATTGCATTGATCTTTATGTTTTCGCTACGCGGGGATTGGCTCTTCGGCCTCCTGCTTTTGGAAGGTCAGAACGCCCTCTTCATCCGTGTCCACGATGATCTTTTCGCCCTCACGGAACGCTCCGGACAGCAGCCTGTTCGCAAGCGGATCCTGGATCTGGCGCTGGATGGCACGCTTCAGCGGCCGGGCTCCATAGACGGGATCGTAACCGGCGATTGCGATCGCTTCCGCCGCACGGTCCGTCAGTTCCAGCGTAAGCTTGCGTTCGGCCAACCGCTTCCGCAGCAGCCCTAGCTGGATGTCCACGATCGTTTTGATCTGCGCCACGTTCAGGCTCTGGAAGACGATGACCTCGTCCACCCGGTTCAAGAACTCCGGCCGGAAGTGCGACTGGACCGCGTCCATGACGCGCCGGCGCATCTCGTCCGGATCGGTAAGAGCATACTCCTGGATCGCATGGCTGCCGATGTTGGAGGTCATGATGATGACGGTGTTACGGAAATCCACGGTCCTCCCCTGCCCATCCGTCAGCCTTCCATCATCCAACACCTGCAGCAGCACATTGAAGACATCGCTGTGCGCCTTTTCGATCTCATCGAAAAGGATTACACTGTAGGGCCGGCGACGCACCGCCTCGGTAAGTTGACCGCCTTCCTCATATCCCACATAGCCGGGCGGCGCTCCGATCAACCGCGCGACCGTATGCTTCTCCATATACTCGCTCATGTCGAGGCGGACCATCGCGCGTTCGTCATCGAACAAGAACTCGGCGAGCGCCCGCGCCAGTTCGGTCTTTCCCACCCCGGTCGGCCCCAGGAAGATGAAGCTTCCGATCGGCCGGTTGGGATCCGATAGCCCGGAGCGCGACCGACGCACCGCATTCGCCACCGCCATCACGGCCTCGTCCTGACCGACCACGCGTGCATGCAGGCGCTCCTCCATCTGGATCAGCTTCTGCATTTCGCCTTCCAGCAGCCGCGAAACCGGAATGCCGGTCCACTTCCCGACGATCTCCGCGATATCGTCCGCCGTCACCTCTTCTTTAAGCAGCGCCTGTCCGCCGACCTGCATCGCCGTCAGCTCTTTCTGCTCGGCATCCAGTCGCCGGGAAAGCGTATGCATCACGCCATACGTAAGCTCGGCCGCCTTGGCCAGGTCGCCGGCGCGCTCCGCCGCTTCGGCGTTGAGGCGGGTCTGCTCGATCTCCTGCTTGGTCTTGCCGATCTTCTGGATGACCCCTTTTTCGTTCGTCCAGCGCGCCTTCAACTGGCTGGACTGTTCGCGCAGCTCGCTCAGTTCCTGTTCGATTTTGGCAAGCCGCTCGATGCTCGCGGGATCGGTCTCTTTCTTCAGCGCCATCCGCTCGATCTCCAGCTGGCGGGTCCGGCGCTCGACCACATCGATCTCCATCGGCATCGAGTCGATCTCGATGCGCAGGCGAGACGCCGACTCATCGACCAGGTCGATCGCCTTGTCCGGCAGGAACCGATCCGTGATATACCGGTTGGAGAGAACTGCGGCAGCGACAAGCGCGCTGTCCGTAATGCGGATGCCGTGGTGGACCTCGTAGCGCTCTTTCAGTCCACGCAGAATTCCGATCGTGTCATCGACGGTGGGCTCGCCTACGAAGATCGGCTGGAACCGCCGCTCCAGAGCCGCGTCTTTTTCGATATGCTTGCGATATTCATTGAGCGTCGTCGCCCCCACGCACCGCAGTTCGCCCCGTGCGAGCATCGGCTTCAGCATGTTCGACGCATCCATCGCGCCTTCGGCCGCTCCCGCGCCGACGAGGGTATGCATTTCATCGATGAACAGAATAACCTGTCCCTCGCTGTCCATGACATCCTTTAAGACCGCCTTCAACCGGTCCTCGAACTCGCCGCGATACTTCGCCCCGGCGATCAAAGCGCCCAGATCGAGGGTGATGACCCGCTTCTCCTTCAGGCCTTCCGGCACATCGCCTTCCACGATCCGCTGCGCCAGCCCTTCCACGATGGCGGTCTTGCCGACGCCCGGCTCACCGATCAGGACGGGGTTATTCTTGGTGCGGCGGGAAAGCACCTGGATGACGCGGCGGATCTCTTCATCCCGCCCGATGACCGGATCGAGCTTCTGCTTGCGGGCCGCCTCGGTCAGGTCCCGGCCATAGCGATCCAGCGCCCCGTACTTCTCTTCCGGGTTCTGATCGGTGACGCGCTGACCGCCGCGCACATCCCGCAGCGCCTGCAGCACGTTATCGTGGGTCACGCCCTGCGCCTTCAGCAGTCGCCCCGCCGCGCCCTGAACGTCCGCCACGATCCCCAGCAGCAGATGCTCGGTGCTGACGTACTCATCCTTCATTTTATCCGCTTCGGTGAAAGCGTCGTTCAGCACGGCCCGCGCGCGCGGCGAAAGCGTGCCGCCCACGTCCGCCGAGCCGGATACTTTGGCGAACTTGTCGATCTCCGCGTTCACCTGCTGAGAGAGCAACGCAATGTTGACGCCGAGCTTCTGCAAAATAGGCCCGGTCACGCCTCCATCCGTCTGCGCAAGCAGCGCCGCAAGCAGATGCTCGACCTCGACCTGAACGTTTCGGTTTCGCTCGGCGATCTGCTGCGCGCCCTGAACCGCTTCCTGCGCCTTGATAGTCAACTTATCCAATCGCATCGTTCCGCACCTCCTGGTCGATCTCGACATGCTCCATCACGGGAGTACAATTCTTATACTGTCATCATACCACTTTAGCGTACCATTGTCAAGTCTGATTATGTAGATATGTTACCCCCATTCCAGACGTCCGTAAGGTAAACTTAGAAAGAGATTTGTCACGGGGAGAAACTGGAATGATCTATCGCCGGGCGGTGCGGCCCGTCCTCTTTTCGCAGGACGCCGAGACCGCGCATGAACGGACCATCGCGCTCCTCGCCAGCGCCTCGAACCTGCCCCTGCACGCGGGCCGCAGCCCCTTTACGCATACCAAACTGGCATCCTCCATAGCGGGGCTGAAGTTTCCCAACCCGGTTGGCCTGGCGGCCGGCTGCGATAAGAACGCCCGGGCCGTGCGCGCGTGGCCGCACTTCGGCTTCGGGTTCGTCGAGGTCGGCACCGTGACCGCGCAGCCGCAGCCCGGCAACCCGAAGCCGCGCGTGTTTCGATTGGTGGAACATGCCGCGCTGCTGAACCGGCTGGGCTTCAATAGCGAAGGCGCGGAGATCGTCGCCAAGCGGCTGGCCAATCTGCGCCGGCAGCGCCCGCTTTCCGTCCCGCTCGCCGTGAATATCGGCAAGACCAAACTCGTCACGGGCGACGACGCCATTCTGGACGATTATCGCACCAGTTACCGCCGGCTGTCCCGCTTCGCGGACTTCGTGATCGTCAACGTATCCTCTCCCAACACGCCCGGGCTGCGGCAGTGGCAGGAAAAGGAAAAGCTTGGCGTGCTCCTGCGAACCCTCATGGAGGAGGCCCGCAGCCTTGCCGCCAAGCGCGGCGTCGCTCCTATCCCCCTGTTTGTGAAGATCTCTCCGGATATGACGGACGCGGATATGGCGGACATCGTGGAGGTCGCTCTGGAAGTCGGCCTGGCCGGGATCGTCGCGACCAACACCACGATCGCCCGGGAAGGCGCGATGGCGGCCGTGGAGCAGACCGGAGGAGTGAGCGGCGCGCCGTTGCGAGAGCGGGCAACGGAAGTGATCCGGTTTCTCCACCGCGCCACGGAAGGCAAACTCCCCTTGATCGGCGTCGGCGGAATCGCCAGCGCCGAGGATGCTTACGCCCGAATGCGGGCGGGCGCATCCCTCATTCAGCTTTATACCGCCATGGTGTATGAGGGCCCATTTCTGGCGCGTCATATCAACGCAGGGCTGCTTCGGCTGATGCAGCGTGACGGAGTCGCGCATATTTCGGAAATCGTGGGACGCTAATTGGGAATCGACGGGAAGTTTCGAAAAGATCCTGAATCTCACCCTGATGTTCTCTTGACAAGGGGCCGGGAAATCGAGTATCCTTCTTTTAGCACTCGAGGCGTGAGAGCGCTAAAGCGACCTTTTCCCGGATCATAACGGGCGATCGATTGGATTTTCGGAGTGCGAAATGGATCTGCGCGCACCTGCCGCGCGGTCCGCTCGTTTTCTGTAATCAGCTTGAAACACCACGACCAACCAAACCCAATTCACAATGGAGGGAACGCTATGGCATTGCGACCGCTTCGCGACAAGGTTGTCGTTCAGCCGAGCGAAGGCGAGGAAAAGAGCGCCGGAGGCATTTTCCTGCCCGACTCAGCAAAGAAGAAGCCCCAGGAGGGCAAGATCATCGCGGTAGGCACCGGCCGTCTGCTCGATGACGGCACCATCAAGCCGTTGACCGTCAAGGTCGGCGACACGGTGGTCTACGCAAAGTACGGCGGCACCGAAGTCAAGATCGACGGCAACGATTACGTCCTACTCGACGAAGATCAGATTTTCGCTATTCTTGAATAGCCACTAGGTTTCAACAATCCGTCAAGGGAGAATAGAATGGCTGCGAAGCAACTTAAATTTGATGAAGAGGCCCGACGTGCGCTGGAGCGCGGGGCCAATGCGGTCGCCAATGCCGTCAAGGTAACTCTTGGCCCCAAGGGCCGCAACGTTGTCCTCGACAAAAAGTGGGGCTCGCCCACCATCACCAAGGACGGCGTCACCGTCGCCAAGGAGATCGAGCTCGAGGACCCGTACGAGAACATGGGCGCTCAACTCGTGAAGGAAGTCGCCAGCAAGACGAATGACGTCGCGGGCGACGGCACCACGACCGCGACCGTCCTTGCGCAGAGCATCGTGAACGAAGGCCTTCGCTATGTGGCGGCCGGCGGAAACCCGCTGCTCGTCAAGAAGGGCATCGAGACCGCGGTCGCTCGCGCAGTGGAAGAACTGAAGTCCATCGCGATCTCCGTCAAGGGCGATAAAGCCAAGGTCGCCAGCGTTGCCAGCATCGCGGGCAACGACCCCGAAATCGGCGACCTCGTCGCCGACGCGATCGAGAAGGTCGGCCAGGATGGCGTCATCACGGTCGAAGAAAGCCAGAGCCTGCAGACGTTCACCGACTTCGTCGATGGAATGCAGTTCGACAAGGGCTATATCTCCCCGTACTTCGTGACCGATCCCGAGCGCATGGAAGCGGTCATCGAAAACCCGTATATCCTGATCCATGAGAAGAAGATCTCGGCCGCTGCGGACCTGATTCCGCTGCTCGAGAAGGTGGCGCAGCAGCGTCGCACCCTCGTGATCATCGCCGAGGATGTCGACGGTGACGCGCTTGCCACCCTCGTGGTGAACAAGATCCGCGGCATCATCAACAGCGTCGCGGTGAAGGCCCCCGGCTTGGGAGATCGCCGCAAAGCAATGCTCGAGGACATCGCCATCCTGACCAACGGCAAGTTCATCAGCGAAGATCTGGGCATCAATCTCGAGAACGCCGACCTTTCCGTGCTGGGCC
>JBBRKX010000048.1:0-11666 GCA_038231675.1 Chthonomonadales bacterium
GCTAAGTCGATTTACTATGTGCAATGATATAACTCATGTCGATCCCACACGATTGGAAATGTGAGGGGCTGCCTGGACTAATCCGGTGTCATGCGTCTGATTCGGCAACACGGACATGACGGAGATCTCGCCTTCCGTTGTTCCCTCATCGAGCGACATCGAGGATAGCGCGGCTGTGGTTCCGGTTGTGAGGCATGAATTCGGCAGATCGCACACGGCGCAAGAGAAGGAAGACCGGAAGTTGGTCACGAATTGTTGGGCATCGAGATCAAAGACACGCCAGTTATCCGATCTGTCGGAGCGTTGCCCGCATTCGGAAGGCATAGGGGAATATTTATGTTGACATCGTTGTCCCATGGGAACCGAGCGAGGGTGCGGAGCGCATGCGCCGCCTGGGGCATGTTATGCCTGGCCGCCGCCGGAGGCGTCATCGCGCAAGCGCAGGCCGGCGCCCCGGCAGGGGATTCGGTTTCGCAGTTGCCGGGACCGGGTATGGTCATGCTCTTTAACGGCAAAAAGTCGGATCTGAAGGACAACTGGGTCGTGCGCGGCTCCCAGAAGCCGGGGAACTGGCGATATTCGAGGCATACGATCTATTCAGACAAAAACGACATTGAAACCAAAGAGAAGTATTCGGATTTTCAACTGCATGTCGAGTTTTGCGAACCGAATCTGCCCCAAAAACATGGTCAGGCGAAGGGCAACAGCGGAGTCTTTCTTCAGGGCCGCTATGAGATCCAGGTGCTCGACAGTTACGGAGTCGATCCCGTCACCAAAGGCGACTGCGGCGCGGTTTACAACCAGACGGCTCCGTTGGTGAATGCATGTAAGCCGCCGAAGCAGTGGCAAACCTATGAGATCGCCTTTCGCGCTCCACGTTTCGACCCGGCGTCCCATGCGATGACGGAACCCGCGCGGGTGACCGTGCTATTGAACGGCATCGCCGTTCAGAACGATACTCCCATCACCGGGCATACGCATCTGCCTGCTCCGGCAAACGACGATCTCAGCACGCCCGGCCCTATTCGCCTGCAGTACCATCATGATAAAGTCGCTTTTCGGAATATTTGGATACGTCCTCTGGCGGCTAAAGGCGCGGAACATTACGAGCCACGAAATTTCCAGGGCGGAAAGTAAGGAAAGCAATTGCGGAAAATGTCATGAAGCGTAATACTCTCCACCTGGCCGGCGCGCTCGCTTCGGCCGTCGTAGGCGTCATCGGTTTTTCGTTAGCGCTCGGCCGCCGGGCAAATGAAGCCGGTTCACGTGAAACCAGGGCCGTGCCGATTGCATTCGATCTTCCGGCCCCCAGACATCTGCCGCATCGCATGAAATTGTGGGCGACCTGGTACTGGACACCGCAGTACCATTCCCGTCCTGGCGTGCCGGTCCTCGATGTTCATGAGAAGGCGCTCGGACCGCAACTGCCGGCGGAAGAGTGGTGTCACGCCGCCGTGCAGGGCGCCATGAAAATCGATGGGCAGGTTTATACTTATGCGGAGCAGGGGAAGCGAAAGCTCGTGGATTGCACCAGATATCGGCCGGATATGCCGCATCTTCCTTACGTCCGGTTCCGAAAATCCGTATCGGAATTTGGGGAGGGAGTAGACGGATACGCGCTCATCCCGTACCGTACGATCGCCGTCGATCCAGACCGCATTCCCGTGGGAACGGTGATTTACATCCCACGGGCGCGGGGCAACCGCATTATGCTGCCGGACGGGCGACATGTCACGCATGACGGCTATTTTTTCGCGGGCGATGAAGGCTATGGCATCGAGGATGGCCATATCGACGTCTTCGATGGGATCTCCACCACTAATCCATTTGCCTGGGTGGAGAGCAATGCTTCCGGCAAATTCAACGCGTATATCATTACCGATCCTGTGGTCAGGGATCGCTTGCGCCGTGATCATCTTCTCCCACAAGCGCGCTAGCGCCCTTATCGCGGACGGAGTTGGGCGCGGAGCGATGCGGCCAATCGCGGAGGCGCGATCAGAAAAGGACTGTGCGTGCGGCCGTCTCGAACCATTGCCCCGATGTCCAGCGGTTCCCCAGTCAGATAGGCGAAGATGCAGCCGGCCTCATGCGAAATGCAAAGCCCCGCCGCAAGGTCGTTAATTCCTTCATGGCAGCCGACATGACTGCACAGGCTGCCACGTGCGGTATACGCTACTTCCGTGGCGATGCTGCCCAGGCTGCGGATGCGACCGACGATCGACTCCAGATTAAAGCGACGGATGGAAGAACTTGTAAATCCGATCGTGTCCTCGGGGTGAAGCGTATCTCTGTCTTCGGCATGGAGCCGTTTGCCATTGCAAAAGGAGCCGCCGCCGCGAACGCCCCAGAACATCTCGTCCGTGCGGGGAAGGTAAAAAGCTCCGGCGACCGCATGCCCTCCCGCGATGAGCCCTATCGAAACACCCCAATGAGGGATTCCGAACACCATATTCGTTGTGCCGTCGATCGGGTCGACGGCCCATAGCGGCGCGCCGTCGGCGCCGAATCGCCCGAACTCTTCGCCCTGAAAGGAAAAGTCCGGATAGCGTTGAGCAAGGCGGCCGCGAATGAACTGCTCGGTGTCCCGGTCGATGTCGGTCACATAGGAGTCATCGGCCTTGAACTCCGTCTGTATTTTTTCGATGCCGTCCAACCGGGCGACCGCCGCAATTCCCGCGTCCCTGGCAACGGTTTTCACGTACTCGATATCGATGTCGATCAAGATGCTCTCCTTTATTTTCCTCCGGCAACCGCCTTGAAATAGTCACGCACCAGGCCTCGGTACTCCGGTGGGTAACGGGCCTCCATTCCATTTTCGCCTCTGGGTGCCCGGGAAATTTCACTGCTGGGGACCTGCTCCGCGCCATCGCTTCCCACGGGGTGCCTATCTCCCTGTCTCGATAATGCCGCGCCGATTGCCGGTCGTCCTGTAACCGTGAACGTGCCCGTTTTCGACTTGTCTTTCTTTACCATCGTTGCTTCCTCGGGTAAAGAGCCGTTTTCGGCGGTTCGCTGGGAACCTGTGAGACCGGTGTTCATGTGGAGCGTCCGCGCGATTTGCGATGCAGACTCGGAAGCAAGGCGGAGTGCTTCCGCCGCTGATTTCGCTGCGGTGCTCAGAGCGCGAACGGAATTTGCGGATAATCCAGCGCGCATTGCGGCGCGAGCACCGCTCAAAGGCTTTCCTAGTTTCAAAAGATTATTCCTGGTTCCTTGCTCCGAATGTGCCGTCGCCGGCCGTCGCTTGAGCGCGCCGACCTGTTTTGCAAGCACCCCGAACCGCCTGAGAAGGTCGCGCTGCTCGGACCGGAAAGCTTTTAACCTGGCCGCTTCCCCTTTTCGATTGGCTTGCCGCGCTGTTTTCACGGTCGCTTCCGACCTGCGTGCAAGATCTTTCTGCGCCTGTTCGAGGGAGCGTATGGCTTCTTTTACACCTCGGTAACGCGCCGGCATCGCGGCGTTATCCTCTAATCCATGCAAATGAGAACCGGGTTTATCGCCTGTGAGATCCTTCGACGCGGGAGAGTGGCCTTCACGCTTAGGCCGATGCGCGTTTTCGTCTTGACGATTGCGAGACAACTGATCGATCCGCACCCAGTAACGAGCGCTGCGGCCGGTATTGGCGACGGCATAGTACCAGGTGTCATTCTCCAGATCGGCAAGCACTCCACTGTATGACCCGTCGCCATTAGAGTTGAGAGGGAGAGAGGCCGCACTCGACGAATCGGTTCCGCTGATCAGTTCCAGAGAGTGCGGCGCTTGTCCCCTGGTCTGAACGGTTATTTCAACGTTCTGCCCATGCTGAATATGTATGTTGCCGGGCAGGACCTGAAAGTCGGTGAAAGTAAACGGCGGACGATCTGCCCAGAAGGCGAAGAACCGGGGCAGTTCAAAACGGAAAGGACGCGGGGAAAGCGCTGCCATGACGGCGATAAAGAGCAGGAGAGAGAGAAGACGCCTTCGCTGACGCCTTAGCGGAGCGTCATCCACGAGAGACGTGGATTCCAGAGCCCTTGCGGCGCTGTCCGCGCGTGCAAACTCGCGCCGAATGCACTCCGTGGCCATGGGCCCTTCAGGCGTATTCGAGCTGAATTGGAGAGCATGAATGAAGGCATTGTCGAGGTTAGGATGGAGCTTTTCGATTTCGCGCGCGATCTGCGACGCTCCTTTCCAGGATGTCCGGGCAGGTCGGCGTGTTTGCAAAAAAGAGGTCCCGAGATAAGCGCTCCAGCCGGCAATAAAGAGGCCTCGGATCGGGACCGGCCAGGGAAACATTATGTCCAGGGCAAATGCAAATAAGAGGGCAAGGCAGGCCCGCCACAAGGCGAAGTGCAGTCTTGAAAACGATGTCGTTCTCGCATCCAGTTCGGACGCTGCCGCGATGGCTTGTGAGGCCGAGGTTAGCGATATCATCGCGAGCCTAATCTCCCATGTTTCCCGCATGTCGCCGGTTGCCACTTGCCTGCCCACGATATCCTGTAGGCTCGCGGCAATCGCAACGATTTGTAGTCCGCTGAAGCTACGGCGGACATGCCGCGAGGGCAGGGGGTGGAAGACTATCGATGCACGGCGATATCGATGGTTCCCATATCAGCGTCCGGGTGTTCATATTTGAGTTCCACATCGCCCGGGGTATTGTGTATCTTCATGGAGTCGTCTTTGGGAACCGAAAGGTGCAACTCCGCTGGAAGAGTGCATACGATGTTGTAATCCCCTTCCGTAAGCCCATTCAAGTCGAACTCTCCCTTGTTGTTTGTGATCGTTCCGGCGCTGATCCATCGAAAGGAATAGGGGCGTGGATGCAGGGCAGGGAAGAGATCGGAGTAAGCAAACGGAGCGATGATTTGATCTCTCGCCCGGAATACCATGGGCTCCATTTCTTGCGGAAGCCCATTCATGCGACGTGGAAATATCCCTACCTGAATGCCCACAAGAGGTTTTCCGTTGAGCACAAACCTGCCCCTGACACGGCCCATGTGAAACAGTGGCTTTCGAGCGCGTATAGCGCGGAGGAAACTGTTCGGCATTTCCGCGCGCCCATACCATGCCATAGCTTTATCGGCGGCTCCGAACCTCATATAAAGGTCTCCCATCAACCGCCGGCTGGCGCGATCCGGGTGCGTAAACTTTGTTTCATCCGCCCATTCGTCCAACAACGCCAGATTTTCCGATGATGCGGCGCAAATGTAGAACATTCCCCAGAGCGTCCATTCGGTCGACGCGTAATGTGGGCACCGCTCGTTATCGAGCAAAAGGGATCGGATTGCTGCGGATGGGGCGAAGTGTACGGTGGCGACATTGTAGAGGTGTTTGATGGCAACCCATGAGAGCGCGCTCTCATAGTCCCGATGCTTTAGAAAGGCGAGGGTGGGCTCGGTGGTTTCCCCGGCCGCCGAGAGGCCATCCTCCGAAAATCCGTTCTGGATCACGATGAATACGGACGGCGTCATACGGGCCGTAAGCGATGTGAAGACGAGAACGTTACGATCCGGCTGCTCTGCCGTGGATCCCACTGCGACTCCCGTCCGCCGGGCAAGTTCCAGCCCGGCTGCGGGGCCGTCGGGCAAGGATGCCACAGGATAGGAGGGTCGGAAGGGAAGGGGAGCCGCCGTGGCGACGGAGTAGGTCCAATCCATTCTTGCGGCGAGCGTACGAGGGTTCATAGGCCGGCGTACAAGGGCGCCGCCACATGTCGCCGCAATCGGCACGATCAGTATCGACATACGCTGTCGAACCGTCAGGTCGGGAGAACCCAGTGCGACCAGGAGCGTTCCAGCAGCCATTCCTAGCAGTCCAAGTCCCAGAAGGTAGTGCGTTGCGATCTCATGCCAGTACCGGAGATTAAAGGTGCCAAGCGCGGAATAGGGCCTCAGGACATCCAGGAGCGGGTAGGGAGTAGCAAATTGCATGCATGCAAAGACGGCCAGACCAAAGAGCGCTCCCTGTGCGGCCAGCTTCGCCAGGGATCGGATGCTAAGCTGCAATCTCCCTTGTTCGAAGTGACCGGCCAACCCTTCTGGTGCAAATCCTATCCATAACGCACTCCCAAGGGAGACCCATCGAAAAGCCCAGACTGCATTTGACGCAGGGGAGATGGCGTTGGCGCCGGGACCTGCTTCGGAGGCGTGCGTGAGCATCCCGGGAACAATCCAGAGAGCAGCAACGGGAACACCAACGAGGGCAACGATCAGGAGCGCGCGTACACACCGGCTGAGCATGCTGGAGGGATGGATGGGCTCCCCCTCTTCGTCGGAGAGATCGATCCCATGAGGCGGGCTGGAAGCCAGGAAGTAGGGATTGATCACGGAAACCGCGGCGATCCAGACAACGCAGGAAAGGAGGCTGACGCACAACAAAAAAGCGGAACTGGAATGCGCAAGGGTATATAGCCAGTCGAATTCGGTCTGATTCCAGGCCAACAAGCGCGGCGCCGGGTGACCGTCCGTAATTTCCAGGAAGCTGACGCTATCGCCGGAGCGAAGGATATGGGGCAATACCGCATGAGATAAAGGAACGATACCGAGGATCACGGCAACAGCCGCAAACCCGATTCCAAGCAAAGCAAGCTGCCGAATTGATTTCATCGTGCGTTCAGAGGACACCATGGTCCTCCGCATAGCGACGTTCGAGCGCTTCTAAAAAGTCGGCGAACTGAATCTGGTAAGCGATGTGAGCCTGTATCTCCAGCTTGTGCATTAGGGGCACAGCGATGCGTTCCGCGATGCCGGCCTGGACTGCCGGCTCAAGTTGGGCCCGGCGCATGGTGAATCGACGAACCAATTGGTACTCCTCTATGGAAAGACGTTCGACATTTTTGAGAAGAGGGGCAAATGCCTCCACACCCGCGTGTGCGGACGCATCTCGTCGTAGTGCAAAGGACGAAGTATGTTTGTCGACAATGACGAGTGTGCCTGCGGCGTAGTCGCCGATACGCTTATAGGTTGGACTGAAAAATATACAGAGAAGCCCGGGGAGGCCGAATAGCATAAGCGTTAAGCCCGGCAGGGGAAGCAGGCCGATGTCGGCGAAGCGGAGCACGTTCCTCACGATGCTTGCAACGAAGTTGATCGGATAGCCGCCGTCCCGAATGACTCGGAGGCCCATGACGCGCTTGCCGGGAGTGCGACCGCCCCAGATCATTTCGAAAACCGTGGAGTAGGCAAAGAAAGCCAAAAAGATACCAAGAATAGCTCCGGCGCGCAACAGAGTGGCAAAAAACGCGGCAACGCTGCTAAGCGCGCCGGCGAACGCCTCGAAAACAACGCGCACCACAAGAATCAAAACGAGCTGAATTGCCAGGTCGATAAAGGTGGCGATGAAGCGTGAAGCGAACCCGGCGAGCCGATACGTGATTTCGATGTTTTCCGGCGTAACGACCGTGACGGTTCGACTCATGACGATACCACAAGGATGCGGAAAAAGTGTTTACTCGCTCGGTCGACGAACAGAAAGGTCGCGCGCGATCCGGAAGGGAACCTTTGCGCGGAATTCTCTGCTTTGTCGACCGAGCGCGGTAAAGCAGTGATCACGCCATCGACCGATCGTCGCCACGTTTTGCGGCTCCATCACCGGGGTTTCCGGACCGGCTTCTCGCAGCGCCCATCGGCTCGCCGACATGCTCCACTTTCACCGTTGCCTGGCTGGCATGCGAAGCCTGACTGGGCGCATGGTTGCGCCAGGCTCGGCCATCGCGGGCAAGCAGGGCATCCGCCGCCGCAGGGCCCCATGTTCCGGCGCCATAGTTGGGAAAAGGTTGGAAGGGCTTGGTTGCCTTCCAGATATCCAGAAGAGGCTCGATGACTCCCCAGGCCATTTCCACGGTGTCGGCGCGGTTGAACAGAGTGGGATCTCCCAGCATCGCATCCAGAAGGAGAGTTTCGTATGCGGTTTCGGGACCCACATTAAACGTCTCGGCATAGCTGAAATTCATTTGTACCTGGCGCAAGTGCATTTCGGGGCCCGGAACCTTAGCGCCAAATCGCAGGGCGATTCCTTCGTCCGGTTGGATACGAATGGTGATAATATTCGGTTCCATTTGATCCTCCGGGGTCAGATGGAAGAATAGATGTGGGACTCGCTTGAACTGAATGATGATTTCCGTTACTTTATGAGGCAGATGCTTGCCTGATCGAAGGTAGAAAGGCACGTCCGCCCAGCGCCAGTTGTCCACATACAGTTTCAGCGCGGCGAATGTTTCCGTGTTGGACTGCGGATTGACCTGTTCTTCCTGACGATAACCAAGGACATTCTTGCCATCGATGATGCCCGGGCCGTACTGTCCTCGCACCGCGTTCTCGCTCAAATTCTCTGGATTGATCGGAACGATCGCCTTCATCACGTCGGACTTTCGGTCTCGCACGCTGCTCCCTCCGTATTTCACGGGAGGATCCATGGCGACCATGCACATCAACTGCAGCAGGTGGTTCTGGAACATATCCCGCAAACAGCCCGCGCCTTCGTAGTATCCGCCCCTGTGTTCCACGCCGAGAGTCTCGGCGGCCGTTATCTGGATATGGTCGACATAGCGTCGATTCCATATGGGCTCGATGATGGAGTTGGCAAATCGGAACGCCATCAGGTTTTGAACGGTCTCTTTGCCGAGATAGTGGTCGATGCGATAGATCTGCTCTTCTTTAAAAACCTTATGGATATCGGTGTTGAGGACGATGGCGGAGTTAAGATCCTGCCCGAACGGCTTCTCGATGATGATTCGAGTCCATCCGTCGTGATTCGTCGCATGGTCGCTGACGAGGCTGTTCTCACCCAATCGTGCAACGATATCGGCGTAAAAGGAAGGATTGGTCGCGAGATAAAACAATCGGTTGGAAGCCTGATCCTCGCTTTTCTTTACTTCATCCAATTTGCCTTTGAGTTTTTGATAGCCTTCCGGGGAAAGAAAGTCGGCGGTAATATAATGGAGGCCAGGTGCAAACGAATCCCATACCTTTTGATCGAATGGGTTCGCCTCCTTACTCTCCTTGATCCCTTTCTCCATTTCCGAGCGGAAGGAGTCATCGTCCATGGGGGTCACCGCGAAGCCGATGACGGTGAAGTCCGCGGGCAACAGGTTATTGCAGGCCAGATTGTACAGCGCAGGGATTAATTTGCGTCGTGTGAGGTCTCCGGAAGCTCCAAAAATGATAAAGGAAAGGGCGTCTTGCGGCCGCTGCCGGGCGGAATTTTGAGATCCGGGATAGTTCATCGTCGCGGCAAGGCTCGTAGAATTTGCGGACGGTACCGTGTCCATCGTTTTTTCCTTCCAAAAAGTACAGTTTCAAACGCGAAGCGAAGAACCTGAGATTCCCCATTCCTTACGTTACATTAATTCTACACGGATCCGGTGGTTCCTGTTATGTTTTGAAACCCCGTCCAAGTTCCGTATGGCAACTGACCCTTGTTGCGCCATTTGTGCGATGTCCGCCAACGCGATGGGCTTCTCGTCTCAGTTGTTCTGCTTGCTTTTGCTTCGAGAGTGCCGCAAATAGGCCGCATTGCTTGACAACGATGCTACCGCTCGGTATACTACTCCGCAATGAAGCACTGGCGCATAAGCGTTCGCAGTGGTTGACACATACCGCTCTTTTCCGCTCCAGAACGGATCTGCGAGGGGCCTGAGCCACTGCACTCTTTTCGTATCGGCTGGTACAGACAAACGGGGAACCAACGTTGGCTGGACGCATTAGATCCGTGGTGGGTGGAATAGCTCCCGCAATTCTTGCGGGACTGGCGGTTCTCTTTGAGCCGAGATTGACGGCTCTGGCACAAGGCCGAGAGGCTATCCTTCCCGTCGTCGTTTTTTTGTTGCTTTCTTCGCTTATCCATCCCCGTTCCCGCCGTCTGCTCGTCATCACGCTTTGTTACGCGGTGGCGTTTTTAGCGTTGCGGGATACCTTTTGGCCGCGACCGGTCGTTCTTCCTCCCTTGTTCGACTACGCCGTTCTGGAAGACGTGCGTATCGCCTGCCTGCTTGTGGTCGCCGTGCTCGCTGCGGTCGCCGGGGTGGGCGAAACGGTTCAATCCGGAGCCGTATGGGCAAGGCGCTGTTACTTTGGCGCGGCAAGTTTGTATTTTACGGGGCTGGGCGTCATCACCTATGGATGGCATGGTTCGTGGCAGGCCGTGCTGCTGTGCGCGATGGGAGCGATGGCATTGTACGGATGCCTGTTCGCACCTTCTATCGTGGCTTCGGAAATAGAGATCGAAGAAGAAGCGCTCATCAGCGACGATGCCATTCAGCAACGTCAACTCGCGGCGCACGCGCGTGTATTGCGCGAAAAAGAATGGAAAGACCCGGGACTGTTGCCTCCCCAATCGGACCGCGATTATCGGATGCGGCCGGAGGGATAGAAAAACACTTGCACGCCCGTCTTGACGCTCGCTCTTCCATGTGCTAGAATATATCTTATAGAAAGGCGCGCGACCCGTTCCGACTTAACCTATTTATTAGTCGCCCCCTTCCCCCCAACATAAGGCGCGTGACATTAAGTCGCGGCATGGATCTCAGCACCAAACAAGGCAGACGCGAGCAAGGCCTTCGCGTACAGCGAGTGGTCGAGCGAGCCGGGTTCTCCATCGAGGAACTGGCCGGTCGCATCGGCTGTTCACGGGCGCTCATTTATCAATATCTCGCCGGCACCACGCTTGCGCAGCCCGATCGGTTACAGCAAATCGCCCAGCAATGCGGCGTTGCTTTGACCTATTTTTATGAAGCTGCCGACACCGTGGATTTGCCCGCGCCCGTTCACGCCGACCCGCAGCCCATTCTTCGCGAGGAGACGCAATCCGCGGCGGTCGTCGCAACGCCGGAGTCTGTCAATAGCAGACTTTCCAGCGATGTGGCCGCTCGCGTGGCGGACGGACTCCTGCGTTTGCAGGAACTTGCCACCGCGCTCAATAGCCCACCGGACTATGACGGGGTTGCGTCTACCTGCGAACGGCTATTGACCCTCGCGGCGCAATTGGACGATCGGCCTGCCTCGGCGCGTGCACAGTTTATGCTGGGCAATGCACGGCTGCGGATGGCGGACTTTCCCCGTGCGGCGGATGCCCTCCAGCATGCCGTCACCCTTGCCAGGCAGGCCGGTGACATCGAAAGCGAGACGTCTGCTTCCCAGAGCCTGGGCAATGCGCTGGTGGCGCTGGGTCGGGCCGAAGAAGCACGCACGCATTTTACACGTATCGCGGATGGGCCGATATTTCGAGGCCGATGGCAGGGCACGCTCTCACTTGGATGCGTTCACGAACAATTTGGGGAGTATGCGCAAGCGATGCAGCGCTTCGACGACGCGGCCGCGCTGCTGGACGAAGGTCAGGCACAAGGCAAGGCTACCGCGGAAGAAGTGACGGAAGGCCTGCTTTACGTCAATGCAAATCGGACGAACGTTTATATGGACGGCGGCGATTTCGCCGGCGCGCGTCCGCTCGCGGAAAAGTGCTTGAGCGATGCCGAAGCATTGGGAAATGCGGATCAACATCTGGAAGCGCGCTTCAACCTCGCCTGGTGCGATTTCCATACGGGACGTTGGAACCGCGCGTACCACGGTTTCTCCGGTGTGATCCAGTTGGCGCGCCTTCTTGGCGATAAGGGACGCGAGACGCTCGCCAGGGCATGGCTGGCGATCTTACTCGCCGCTGCAGGCGAGCACGACTCGGCGATCGGGACGGGA
>JBBRKX010000049.1:0-11606 GCA_038231675.1 Chthonomonadales bacterium
ACAAGGCGCTCCGCACGATTCGGAGTGCTGAAGGCCTCTTGAGACTCCGCAAGCGCCAGACCGGTCAGCACGCGCGCATCCCTGGGATCGATTTTGTTGGCGACATCGTAATGTACTCTTGCGGCGAAATAGTTGCCGATATTGTAGTAAATCTGGGCGACATTGAACTGCGCGGCAAAGTTGTTCGGCGCCAGATCGAGGAGGGCAAGAAAGCCTGAAATGGCTTCCTGGTCTTTCCGCATCTGCTCCAGCACGCCAGCACGGTTGAACAACGCCGCCAAATTGTGCGGATCAAGCGCAATCAGATCGTTGTAGGCGGTAAGCGCGCCCGGGAGATCCCGTTGCTCCTGTTTTATCGCTCCAATGAACATTTGCGCGGCCGCCAATCGGGGCGCGGCGGACTTCACCTTCATCATCTGGTCAAGGGCAGCGGCAAGCTTTTTCTGCCGTGCCAGTGCGATGCCAAGATTGAAACGTGTCTGTACGTTATCCGGCGCTCCCCTGAGCGCGACGGAAAATTCCTTTTCGGCAGCGGCGTTGTCTTTGCGCTCAAGCGCCACGGTCCCGAGAGCGAAATGCGCTCCCGCGGCGGCCTTCGGGGTAGGCTTCCATTGCAGGGCCCGGTTTGCATCGCTCCGTGCTCTATCGAATTGCTTGAGTTGGCTTTCCACGGCCGCTAGCTGCGCCCATGCAAGCGCATTTTCTTTTTCGACCGCGACAATATGCCGTAATGCCGATGCCAGCCCCTCGTTATCCCCCACCGCCAGATACAGTGTGGATAGGTTCTTGTAGGCGGGTAACGCGACCTGAGGCGGCAAATTCGCCTGTGTGGCGATCCGGATAAACTCTTTGTACGCCATGATTGCCGGCGCAATCTTGCTTGCGCCCTGCAATGATCGCGCCCGCTCGAACTGCTTTGCCGCGTTTTGAAGAGCAGGCGGCAGTGCGGGATGGGACAATGCCGCCGAGGAAACGGAAGCGCCATGCGCATGGGCGGGCGGCAGTATGGCGTGCTGTCCGATTGCAAGGGCAGGGCAAATAAAAATAGCGGCCAGGCATAACAGGCAAGGACGCACGGGAGTGGCGGGCATTTTCTTTCGTGACTCCAATGGGTGACACATTTCGAGGTATTACTGCGTAATTGTAACGGAAACAAACCTGAAAGTCAAGCAAGCACGGTCCCTCGCCCCTTGTCACCGTGGTGGTGACGGCAACACCCTGGCTTACAATGCGTTGGGGAGGACTGCGGATCCTTTCTGTCTTGCAACAAGCGCATTTGGGCTCGTTTGCTTGACCAGGCTGGATTTCGGCAGTATAATGGGGAGTCCGAAGCAGGAAGACGGACAGGAAACGATTATGACGCGACCAATTGTAGTTACTGTAGGAATGCGCGTGCGGTTACGTAAATTGCATCCTTGCGGCAGCGATACATGGGCGATTACACGTACGGGGGCCGATATCGGGCTGGCATGCGCCGGCTGCGGCCGCCGCGTCATGCTCGAGCGAGAAGAGTTTGAACGTCGGGTACGTGAGGTCCTGCAAGCAACGGCCGAGGAACGCTCCTTGCCGGTGGCGGGAGGTTCGAAACCTTCGGCAAAGGCAGGCGCATGACCGAACCCATGCGCCGCAGGCTGTTGCATGAAACCAGGGCAACGGGTTTCGCTCTCCAATGCGTGTTGGGTTTGCTCCCATTGCTTGCCGGCTGCCGCCAATCCCTGGATCCGCCGGTGCATCCCATTCTTGCCGCCTATCGGGGCGCGTATTCTCATGAATCTGAACATGAGACAGATCCTGTCGCCATAAGAATCGAGACCGATGTTTCGAAGCCCGCCGAAGCGCGGCCAGAAGCCTTTCGGGCTGCGGCAGCGGCGATCGATTCTCTCGTAGGCGCCGGGCCCGAAGGGGAAGAACCGCCCGGTGTATCGCCGCCGGCGGCGGAAACAGGCGTCAAACAGAAGTGGCTCTCTTGGAGCGGACTGGACGCCCAGGCGCTGGAAACGCAGCTTATCGGCGCGGAAAGCCTTCCATCGGATGCCTTTCTTGCTTATGCGGCGCATCCCGCAGGCGCCGCCGCCGTCTGCTTGATAAATCATTCGGATCGAAAAGTAACGACATGTGTGCGGATTCGCCTGCCTCGGGGCGTCTATAAGATAGAGCGGCTGCGATTCTCACCGTCCGCTTCCATCGCGGAACATTCTCCGGAAACAGTGCCCGCGCGTTATGCGCCTATCGCCCCGAGCAATATACGGCTGGATCCTCTGGAAGGTTGTGATCTTGCCGCCGCCGGCTCAGTGAGTAAAACATTGACGTTGGACCCTGGTGAAGCGTGTGTTTATCGTTATCGAGATGTTGCGCTGCACTCCTGGCAGGCGTGGTGCGAAGTGCAGGAGGCATTGCACGGGCTGCAAGGCGAGGCTCCAGGCCCGGTAAGACGGCTTCGGCGCATGCTTTCAGAAGTGTCGGGCGGGCTCGGTGGGCTCACGGGCGGCAAACGCCATTCCGATACGAACGTCCGCCTGGGCAGGATTCATCACCTGCTCCTGGGAACGGCTCAGGCAGAGTCGCTTGCCCGGAATTACCAGACGCGCCATGTCTTTAACATCGCCTCCGGGCAGAACCTGATGCAAGCGCTTGTCAGCCTTTCCAGCGATCTTGCCGACACCAGCGCCACGATGCTCGGTCTGTCGCCTCGAATCGATGTGACGTACGACCGAGATACCCCTGCGTCGTTGGGATCAGGCACGGTAACTTCCGATGCCCTGGTGACGATCCGTCTGGAAAACACGGGGTCGCGATCGGTCGGATTGGTCAAAATGGGTCTTGACGCCTCCACGCTTCCCTCGGGTGCGCGCTGTGAACCGGCCGATCTGGCCTTTTTCGGAACACTCCATCCCGGCCAAACGGTACAGGCGGAGTTTCACGTCCGACGGCTGCCGGCCGAAGGGCTTACCGAGGAAAGGTGCGCCGCAGACATTTCTTACTTTATCGCAAGCGTACCCGCGCATCTTCGCCCGCACGCCTGGTTCTAAAAGACGGAATCACCGTCGCCGTAAAGGAATGCAATTTATGAATGGTCCTGCACTGAAGCATCCCTCCTTCCCCTTTGGCGAAAGGGTTCGCTCCTTTTATCATCTGCTGCTTCTCGTCGGAGTTTTCGTTTGCCTCGGCTCGCGTGCCCGGGCCGACTTCACCCTCACCCTCGACCTGAAAGAGGGCGATACCATTAGCGATGTCACCAAGGTAGTCGCCCACGTAGTCAGTGACGCACTCATTCTCAAGGTGGATTTCAAGGTAGACGATACGGACCCCGTTACCGCCACCAGCACTCCCTACATTTATAATTGGGATACCATCGCCGATACGGAAGGCGCCCATAAACTCACCGTGACGGCGACGGACGCAAATGGCAAGACAAAAGCCGTGACGCTATCGGTCACCATCGATAACGAGATCGCGACAGGTGCGCCCGCGCTCACCGAGAAAGCACAGGCGGCGGTCACCGCAGGCGATTTCGCCACCGCCTTCAAGTATGCCCGTCGGGCGCTCAAGGCCGATCCCACCGCCGTGGACGCCGTCCGAGCTCTCGCCAGGGGCTATGTCGCGCAAAAGAAATACGATGAGGCTATTGCGGCATTGGAAGGGATCAAGAACCTGGATGCAAGCGCGCGGGCTCTGAGCGACGACGCCGAATACCGGCTCCAGCGTGGTCTCCTGGCCAAGAACATCGGCGCGATTGTGCTGGAGCTGCCGACCATCGCGGACCTCCGTCGCAAAGCGGCGGACCTCGGAGTAAAGCAGGCTGCGGGTCAGCCCAGTGCCATACAGGGGGATGCGCTGCTACAAGCGGCGAGATATGAAGACGCGCAGAAAGAGTATGGGAATACCGTCGATTTTGCGACTGTCAACCGCCAGGCGCTTGCGAATATCCTTGCGGGCCGTCCACGAGATGGGGCCGCGCTACTGCGCGTCCGCATAAAGGACCATAAATCGAGCGTGGCGGACCGGGCGGTATTCGGATTGGCGATGCTTCTGGAGCATGACCCCACCTCCGCTCGGGCGATCGTGGCGGAAGATCTCCATTCCAGAGTTCCGGCGTCGCTTATCGTCGCGGCGTATGCGGACGCAGCTCTCGGGAAGCGGGAAGCAGCGGCGGCAGAAGCGCTAAAAGCTTCCGTTCTGGCGCCGAACGCGCCCGAAACCTACTATGCGTTGTCGATGACGACAACAGAAGAGAATGCTGTCGAGCGTGATCTGGTTACCACGATTGGCGAAGCCCCGCTTCAGGCGGGACCCTACCTGGACCTTGCGGTGCTCAAGATTTTGAGCAAGGCGACCGACCGCAACGCTCAGGCGTTCAAATTGATAGGTTTCGCGCAAAAGCTGGAGCCGGACAACATAAATGCAAAACTGATCGAGGCGCTTACCTATGTTCAATCGAAACAGACCGTTCCGGCAATCGCGCTCTTACGCCCGCTTGCACGCGATTATCCCAGCGCGCCCGACGTTCTGATGGCAACCGCCATCTGTTATCTCGCGATGGGCCAGGACGATGTCGCGGGCAGATTCCTGGACATGGCCAACAAGATCGATCAAGATCGCGTCGGTCGCTTGCTCCCCGAACAACCCCTGGTGTTTCTGCGCCGGGTGAACCATGAGGTCCACTATCGGACCGGGTTCTTCCTTACTCCGCAAACATTGACCGTTCCGAAAACCGAAACCGCTTCCAACCCCTGATCTTGCAATAGAGGAGTCATCCCGTGCTCTGGGATGACTCCTCTATTTTTCTATTTGGGTTCCGGGCGCGCCGCAAAATCCGCGACTTCTTGGGCGGAAAGCGCCCGCCCATAGAAGCGAAAGCCGGCCAGTCGCACGGCCAAAAACTCTTTGCCTGTATAGTGCGGGTTGCCTCCCAGGGCAATATCCGTGGCACGTGATTGGATGCGCGCGGGCACGTGAACGGAGCCTCGCGCCTTGCCATCCACATAGAGCGTCAGTTTCGCTCCCTCTTTCACCACCGCGATACAAACCCATGCGCCTGGCGTTATGGAGAATCCTTCGGTCGAATAGCCCGCTCCGGCTTCCATGCGGGCGAACAGCTTGCCATTGTCCACGCAGATGCGCAGGGGATCGTCGAGGGAGGCCGTCCAGGCGCTGAACACCTGGCCCAATCCCATCGGCATCCGTGTGATACAGGCATCGATGCAAACGGAATAGTCTTGCTCGGGAAATGCGCCGGCGTTGTAGAGCAGCATGTCGGAACTGCCGTTCAGTTCCATGGCGCTTTCCGCAATTCCGGCTCTATCGACAGCTGCTGCGCCCCCGATCGCCCGTTGCAAACTTCCCAAGGAGGGAGCGGGCTTTCCGCGCAGAGCATCTTCTACGATCAATGCTCCCACGCCGCGCGGTGGGGGCGTAAAATAGCTTTCCGGATGCGCAGGCGTCTGCGGATCGATCCGGAAGCGAGCGGGAGGCATGGCGCTTTCCCTTGCCGTTGCGCCGTCCATCGCCACGACTTTCCAGTAGTACCACTGGTTCGCCACGAGGGAGGCGGTCGAGGCGGCATCCAGCACCAATCGGTTCGCATGAATTCCGCGCTTTTCTAGAACGGGCCGACCGAAGGCGGGAGTACGCGCGATGAGAAGCCGATAAGACCGCCCCTCCGAGGAAGCCTCTCCGGTCCATTGGAAAAGCATTTTGCCGGGCGGCGCCGAGGAGCCATCATCCGGCGTCCGTGCTTCGGCGGCGGGCCGGGGACAATCCTGAGCCGGCAGCCAGGAAGCATAGGAGGTTCCCATGTCTCCTGCCCCGGCATAATCACACAGGTGTATCTCGTGGCCATCGACGCCGGGGACCGTCACCCGCAGCCAGGGAGTCGCGTGATCGTCGAGCGCAATCTTCAGCCCGGTGGCGTCCACGGTTTTCGGCAGATGATCCAGGCGTATGAGAGGAACCGGCTCCCCGTGCCCGCCATTGTCGCGCATGTCGTACGCCAGCAGGAGCGGGCCGCGATACAGCGAGACCTTGCCTGTCGCCTCCTGGTCTCCGGGCAGCACGCGCAGGCGCATATCGAAGTCCAGCGTCACCGTATCACCGGGCTTCCAGTCGCGTTGCAAGGTCAAATAACGTCCGGCCGCGACCCCGCGCGTTTCGGGGATGCCGTTCACGCTTATCCGCGTATCGCGCGACCAGCCGGGGATTCGCAATTTAAGCGCAAAGCGGTGCGGCCGCTCGGTCTCCACTTTCAGACGGACGTGACCGGACAGCGGATAACGCGTGATCCAGCGCAGGCCAACGGGCGTTTTGTCCGGCAGTCGGCCCTGGAAATGGCCGGGACCATAGTAATTGACAATCAGCGTATCCGCAGAAGTCATCACGGACCATTCGGAAAGCATTCCCAGTCCGCGCGGGCCATTCACCGAGCAGCAGTTCAGTTCGGGAGTCGTCGGGCGGGCCTGAAATGCAATGCTGGTATAGGAAGGGATTCGGACCCCGTCCATGGGAGTGTCATAGGTCCACCAGCGCCCCGAGGGATGCTGCGCGCCCAGGCAGGCGTTCCAGGTCGTAAGCTCCAGCTCATCGGCGGCTCTGGCATCTCCGGTCAGGCGCAGCATATCGAGCGTGACCGCCATCCAGGCGACGGTGCAGCAGGTCTCGATAGGACCGGACGCATAGGGGTCGCCGATCGCGCCCTCGCCGGTCGAGAACGCGCCCGTATTGTGCCGATCCCAGCGAAGGATCCCGCGCCAATGATTCTCGAACGCCAGCCGATACTTTTCCTCCCCGGTGATGCGGTAAAGCTCCACCAGACCCTGAAGGTCGTGCAGGCTTTCCCAGCGCGGACGGGGCGTTTGGAAGAACGGAACACCGGCGACGCCCTGCCGCACGTAATCTCCCGCCGACTCCCAATCTTTTTCGATCTCATGCATCATGGCAAGATAGCGTGGTTCCCGCGTGCGCCGGTAGAGAACGCCCAGGCCATGAATGACGGCCATGTTCATCTCCGGGGAACCGGCATCGCGCACACGCAGCCCCGTATTCAGAAAGGTGCGACAGATCAGGTCGGCGATTTTGCGTGCCGAGGCGAGGGCCGCCGTGTCGCCCGTATCTTCGTTCCACATCAACAGGGCCAACATGCAGTGATAGTGTCCCCAGAGGTCCCAGTTCGCTTTCAGCCGCGTTGCCAGGGGAAAAGGCCCCAGATAACCGTCCTCCGCCTGCGTGGAAATCAGATCGGCAACGATCCGGCGCGTCTGGGCCTTAAGCGCGGGGTTATTCGAGAGGCGCATGGCTTGAATCGCAGACAACAGATACTTTACGACAAACTCGCCCGCCCAGGGAACCAGATCCGGCGCGGGGGCAATATCACGGACCCGAAACATATCCAGCAGGCCGGGATTGTCATGGGGAGCGCGCAGCAGCCAGTCCTGCTCGTTTGCGGTCAGCCGATCCTGGAGCATTCCCTCGAAATCATAGTGAGGGCGCGTAACGCTCTCGCATTCCATTTTCCCCTGTCCCATGCATTCTCCTGAAAGGCTCAGGCCGACGAATAGCAGCAGGCACAACACCCCTTTGTTTGATGGGGATTTCACGGCTCGCTCCTTTTTTGTAGATCATCCTGAATTATGGTTGTCCGGCTCCGTGGAAGGCGTAAAAACGCTTATGGCTTGCGCGTGAAGGCAGGACGAACAAGAAAAGAGCCCGCACTCAGCCAACCAGGCATATCTTTGTCTTGCGCGGCGTTCGCAAATCGAAGAGTGTGCCCGCCCGGCATTGGATCGACCACGCGCAGGAGAAGCATGTAACGTCCCGTCTTCCATCCATGCTCCGGGCGATCCAGTTTCCAGACCGTATCCGGTTTGCCCGGCAGGATACCGGTCAAGTCCCAGTCGGTATCCCATTCCCGTGCCACTTTCCTGCCGGCGTCCAGCACCGCAACCTGGACCTTCCAATGATAGTAAAAGGGCGCCACGCCCGTGTTTCGCACGCGGAGAGTGGCCCGAAGAGCGCTTTGCACCGAAATGGAAGCGATGTCCACATCGGAAACAAACAACTCGTAGCCCAGTTTCCGGGCCGCCGCGACCGCCCGCGCGTATCGCCCCTCCGCAAGGCCGCTGAACGCGCCTTTATTCAGCAGCCTGGAGGCATGGGTTTCTGTTACGCAGCGGTCGAATTCCTGGCCTATGGGCGTGCAGGGGTTATCGTCCCACAGGCACCCCTGCACCTCCGGCCGCAGTTCGCCGCCGATGGCCTGCGTCTTCCATTTATCGCCTGCGCCCTGTTCTATGACCTTGCCCCAGAAATGCCAATCCGGCGGCGGCAATGTTTGAAAAGCAAACGAGTCATCATGGTAGCCGATGTTGCGATCCGCGGCGTGGGTGCCTGGTTTGGGCTCGCGCATCAGGAGCTTTGTATGGTGGAAAGCGGTTTCGTAGGCCGTCAGAACTTCGTTTTGCACGACCGTGGAAGCGTTCCAATCGTGCGGATAGGTATGCCATTCGCCCCAGAAACCCAGCAGTCCCAGCGTAATGAATCCGATACGCGGATCTCCATCATAACGCTTGCCGAACGCGTGGATAAAGTGCGTGAGTGCGCGCCGCAGATCGGCATTTTCGTAATCGGGCGAGTAGCTGGCATGATGCGCTCCGTTGCCGCCGTCGGTATAAGCGTGTTTGGGAACGTGCGCCAGAAAGTCCGGCACGCCATAGGCTGAATCAGGATAATCCAGATAGACGCGAAACACGGCCTGATGGCCTCGCCCGGCGATCGCCTGCAACCGGTCTTCCAGCATGTCCCAATGGAAGCGATCGTAATCCGTTTGTATGTCCTTCAGTGGGATGTAGAACCATTCCATGCTGTGCGGAAAATTGGCATAGGGGCCGGCATAGGGCAGAAACCCCTTGAGCGGGTTGTCCACAGGGGCCGGCGCATACGGCAATGCGACGGCGCGTGCCCGCGGAGGCAGCGTAAAGGCAAGCCACACAAGGGAGCAGAATGAGACCATCCAGGGAAAGTATTTTGTGATTTTGCTTCTCGTCGCCATGTCTGTTCAGCGACGCCAATCAAAGGCGACCCCAAGGAAGTCTCCTGGGCGTGTGCGCATCATTTCGTAGGCTTTCCCCGCCTCTTCCGGCTTAAAGACATGCGTAAGCAAAGGCTCCAGCCGCAGCTTGCCCTCGCTTATCCATTCCATGGCCTGCCGGTTTCCCTCTCGATCGAGCCCGCACGTAACGGCTATCGTGGGCCGGCGGCCATGCGCGATATGAAAATCGAACGCCACATCTCCGGGATACCATCCCTGAAGCAGCACCCGACCCTGAACGCGCACTAGCTCGATGGCCTGTCGGATCAGTTCTTTGTTGCCGCTGGCCTCCACCACGAGGTCCGCTCCGCCTGGACGAAGACGGCGAATCTCCGCGCTTACGTCGCCCTCGGCTGCGTTCCAGACCAGGTCGGCGCTGAACTGTTTCGCGAGTTCCAATCGACTTGCGGCGATGTCCACGCCCAGCACTTCGGCTCCATAGATCCGCGCGATCTGTGCGCATGTCTGTCCGACGACTCCCTGCCCGAGCACGACGCATAGCTCGCCGGGCTGCACACCGATATGCGCGAGACCGCGATAGGCGACGGCCGCCAGCGCCGAGAGGACGCTTTGCTCTGCGGTGACCCCGTCCGGCAGCTTCACCCAGTATCCTTCCGAAGGCTCCTCCGCGCCATCCACCACCGCGAAGGCGATATGGGAGCCCATCCAATTGCCTTCGGATAAGGGCGGCGCCAGACGCGACTTGGTGAAGAAGATACGATCTCCAGGCTGCAGGGCGGATTCCGCACCCGCGACCCGCACCTCTCCCACCGCCTGATATCCCGGCACGCACGGGAACGTGGTGTCCCCCGCCGGCCGCTGCCCCGTTAGCGCCCACACCTCCGTACCCACGCTGACGCCGCTCATTTCCACTTCGACGAGGGCGTCGGCAGGGCGGAGGTCCGGCAAAGGAATCCCCTGGAGGGACGCTTCATTCAGGCCGGAGAAGACAATGGCTTTGGTTTTCAAGCGGGCACCTTTTTCCTTTTCACTCATCTTACACAGGCAAGCATTTTGGCGGACGTTGCCCTCTCTTCAGCGGACTAAAGTCCTCTGCTAGGGGCCTGCGGCCGCTTCTCCTTCGGAGAATAACCCCTCACCACGAGGCTGGTGTCCGAAGGACACATCGCAATACGTCCGAAGGACGCGCGGCGCGTAGCGCCCCCAGCGGAGAAATTCATTTCGCCGGGCATACATTTCGCCGATTGCCGTTAGAGGATAAACATGTCCGGGCACCTTTTTCCTTTTCATTCTTGCAACCGAATGTTTCTCTCTTTCGAGAACGCTTCGGCATTTCCTCTTCCGAAAAGGGATTTCCTCGTAAGGAGGCGAACACCCCGGCATTACAGACGGATGCGTGAGAGGGGGAGGGGAGAATGTCTTTTTACGGCAAGTTCGCGATCGGGGCGCTATGCCTGCTTCTCGGGGCCGTCGGCACGGCGGGTGCGCAGGACAGGGCGCAAAAGACGCTTGCGAACCGGGTCGCGGAATGGACGTTCACCTCCGGGAAAGCCTATGCGGACCCGTTTAACGAGGTCACGCTCGATGTCGTCTTTACCGCGCCGAATGGCGGCAAATACCGCGTGCCCGCGTTCTGGGCGGGCGCGCAGACCTGGCGGGTGCGCTATGCCTCCGCACAGATCGGCATGCATCACTTTCGGACCGAGTGCAGCGATGCGGCAAATCCCGACCTGAATGGGATCTCCGGCACGCTTTCGGTTGCTGCCTACAAGGGAACCAATCCCCTGTATCGCCATGGTCCAGTGCGCATTGCGCCCGATCACCGGCATTTCGAGCATGCGGACGGCGCCCCGTTTCTCTGGCTGGGCGATACCTGGTGGATGGGATTGAGCAGTCGCCTGCACTGGCCGGACGAGTTTCAGACGCTTACGGCGGACCGGAAGGCGAAAGGCTTCAATGTCATTCAGATCGTGGCTGGTCTATATCCTGAGATGCCGGTGTTGGATCCGCGCGGCGTCAATGAAGCGGGCCTGCCCTGGAAAAACGATTTCAGCGGCATGCGTCCGGAATACTTCGATATGGCGGACCGCCGGATGGATTACCTGATCGAGGCCGGGCTGACGCCCTGCGTCGTGGGCGCGTGGGGCTATTTCCAGCCGACCATGGGAACGGAGCATCTCAAACAGCACTGGCGCTATCTCATCGCCCGCTATGGCGCGTACCCGGTGATCTGGTGCGCCGCAGGAGAGGTCAATCTTCCTTATTACAAGCTGCCGGGCTTCCCCTACGAGGACGCTCCACAGGTGAAAGCATGGACGGAGATCTGCCGTTATATGCGCCAGACCGATCCGTTTCACCGCATGATTACGGTGCATCCGACGGGGCTTGGTCGCCTCACCGCCCGGGGCGCCACGGACGACGTGTCGGTTCTGGACTATGATATGCTGCAAACGGGCCATGGCGGGATGGGGAGCCTGGCACCGACTCTCGACACGATGCATGCCTCCTATGAGGCTTCTCCGCGCATGCCGGTAGTGAACGGCGAAGTGAACTATGAAGCGCTTCT
>JBBRKX010000050.1:0-11501 GCA_038231675.1 Chthonomonadales bacterium
ATGGTCGCCGCGTTCTCTCGGGAAAGATCCGTGACTTCCGGAGCGGACAACTGCATGCGGGCCGCGAGTTCATAAGAGGAGATCCTGGCCGCAAGTTCCGACTGCCCTTCATGCTCCGCCATGTGCTTTTTGTTCAGGAATTGCAGGAAATCTCGTACTTGTTTTTCGCTCCGCGACGTTGCGCCTTTCGGCGGATTCAGATTGGCGATCGGCATTTCGGTATTGAATGCCGCGCCCTGATATGCCGCAGGCAGGAAGCCCGCGTTCCAGTTTGCCGGGCCGTTCGGTGGTAGCCCGCGCATGTCCGGGATCGCCACAAATGCAGGCAGGTTCTGATTTTCGGATCCCAGCCCATAAGTCACCCACGCTCCCGCGCTGGGAAATCCCTCCAAAACGAACCCTGTATTCATTTGAAGCATGGCGGGGCCGTGCGTGTTGCTTTTCGCCGTGAGCGAATGCACAAAACACATGTCATCGACGCACTCCGCCAGGTTCGGCAGCAGGTCGGAAACCCATTTGCCGGACTTTCCATGCTGTCTCCAGGTCCAGGGACTCCCCATCAGGTTGCCGTTTCCACCCTGGAAGCTGCTGACGCCCGTAAGACCGGGCATCGGCTGACCATGCCGCTTTTGCAGTTCCGGCTTGTATTCGAACGTGTCCATCTGACTGACCGCGCCCGGACAGAAGATTTGCAGCACACGCTTCGCCTTTGCGGGAAACTGCGGAGGGCGCGGAGCCAGAGGATTGACGTCCCCGGCTGCCTTTGCACTGGAACCGCCTTCCATCAGCATGCACGCAAGCGCGATGGAGCCCAGTCCCGTTCCCATGTCGCCTAAAAACTGCCGCCGATCCAGCAGGCGATCACAATCCAATGGCACATCGTCATAATGCTTCATCACACTCTGCTCCCAGGCGCGTCAGTAGTAGAGAAACTCATTCGCATTCATCAAGACCCGACACAACGAATCCAGTCCCTGTGAGGACACCAGGCTTTGCGCGGCCTTCCGCTCGTCCGCAGCGGGCGAGCGCCCAAAAGCTAATTCAAAGGCGTGCCCTACCTGCAGCGCTGGTTTTGTGCCTGCTTCGGATCGGACACGCTCCGCCATCAGCGCCGACTGCTGCTGCATAAACGGGCCGTTCAGCAGATTGAGCGCCTGGAGCGGCGTGGTGGTTGCCTCCCGCCTGGGAGCCCTCTGCGAAGACTCCGGACAATCGAAGGCGCTCAGCACTTCGTCATGGATCGCTCTTGCCCCCTGAGAATACACGCTGCGTCGCCATGTCTCCGGACCAAAGTTCTCCAGCGCGGAGTAGATCGCGATATTGACGACGCGATACTGGAAGAGCGGATAACTTGGGCCACCCATCCGGCGATCCATTTTGCCGCTCGTTTGGAGGATGGCATCTCGAATGGCCTCTCCCTCCATGCGGCGCAACGGCATTCTCCAGAGAAACTGGTCTCCGGCGTCGATCGCAAGCCCTTTCGCGCTCGCCTGGGAAGTTTGCCGATAGACATAGGACATCACGATCTCTTTTTGCAGCCGCTTGATCCGCCAGCCGCCGGCCATGAAATCGTTCGCAAGCCAGTCCAACAGTTCGGGATGAGTCGGCTTTACGCCGTTGTTTCCGAAGTCCGATGGCGTCGTCACCAGTCCATGGCCGAAGTGATACTGCCAGATCCGATTCACCATCACCCGGGCGGTCAAGGGATTGCGGGAATTGCCTATCCACCGCGCAAGCGCCAGGCGGCGCTCGGGTTCCGCGGCATCCGAGGCAATCCCGAGATTGGGGTCAAGTCCGGTTATGCAGCTCAGGCCACCCGGAGTCACGGGGTCCATTCTCTGCATCACATCGCCGATGCGAAGCACAAAAATCGGATCGGGCGCGGAAAATTGCCCGATGTAGGCTGTTTTGTTCGCCTCGGCCTGGGACGATTGCTGCTCAAGACCCGCGCGTTCCGATACCAGAGCGTCGTGCCGGCGACGCTCCGCTGCGGAGAGCGTCTGCATGATTTTATCGGGATGCACATAATCGCTGGACCCATGCCGTCCCGCTTCGGTCGCAACCGTAGTCCAGTTGTTCCCATCAAGCGAAACGTCGATGTGGTACGCCGTCGGCAGGCGATCATCGAAGCGCGGGATGTCTCCACTGTCCCGACTCCAGACTACGCGCCGAACGGTCGCTTCCCGCGCAAGCTCGATCTGCGCCCACCCCGCTTTTGGGGTCGCGCTGATCCAGCTCCACTCATTGCCAAGCCGGCCATCGTTCAAATGATCGATTCGATGGTAGGTGAACCCGCTCAAAACGGAAGAAGCGGTCGCTCTGGCGCCCTCCTGTGCGAGGGCCAGATCCCGACCGTCCTCCGCGCCAAAGATTTGCAGCTCATCCAGGCACGGCTCCGTCCCGTCACTGGTCGCGGTCACGGTAAACCGAACGAATCGCGCTTTGACGGGAGGGAAGTCATCGACGTTCCAGCGCGCATTGACGGCCGCGCGCGCCCCGGCGGGCGCCACGGTTGCCTGTAGCGCTTTTATTCTCCCCTCCGCCTCGATTGCGTGGATCTGATTGGACAGGGCGAGGGTTCGCCGGGCGATTTCTTGATCATGTGCCGCCGTATTCACCGCAGGCGCGGGCGTGTCCAGCGGCCGCTCCCCATGCCGAACCCCAGCGAAGCAAGCCGTGAGCCGATAGTAGTCTTTTTGTGGAATAGGGTCGAACTTGTGATTATGACATTTGGCGCAGCCTACGGATAGGCCCAGAAAGGTGGCTCCCGTGGTGGAAACGATGTCGTCAAGATCGTTGGATCGCTGCTGACGCGTCCCCACTTCTTCCTGTATGCCCACGGTGTCATGGACGCCCGCGACCAGAAAGCCTGTTGCGGCCGCGCAGGAAGGGTCCTGTCGGCTGAGCACATCTCCGGCAAGCTGCTCCGCGATAAACTGCGGATAAGGCTTGTCCTGATTGAAGGCCCCGATCACATAATCGCGATAAGGCCAGGCGTTCGGGCGCAAATGGTTCTGTTCGTATCCGTTGCTCTCACCGTACCGAACCACGTCCAGCCAATGACGGCCCCATCGCTCTCCGTACCCTGGAGAGGCCAGCAGGCGATCCACGACAGTCTCATAGGCGTGCGGACTGTGGTCGGCAAGGAATGCCCGGATCTCCGCGACGGTGGGCGGAAGGCCCGTCAGGTCCACCGTAACACGGCGCAGCAGTTCCCCTTTGCTCGCGGGCGCGGAAGGGTGGAGGCCCTTGGGACCAAGACGAGCAAATAAGAAATGATCGATCGGAGTAAGGGCCAAAGTATCAAAAGTGGAATGAGGAACCTTGTATCGGACGACCGGCTGCAGCGACCAGAGCGGTCCGTAGGCTCCCGCGCCAACCGGGTCCATGCTGGTGGGCCACGGCGCTCCTGCGGACACCCATTTTGCAAGCAGGAGGGTGTCCGCGTCCGCAAGCTTTCCGGTGGGCGGCATCTTCCCCGCTTTCACCATCTTCACCAGTTTGCTTCCATCCGCATTGCCCGGTGCGAACGCTCCCGTCGCCAGAGCGCTGATTCGGGTGGAGAAATCAATTCCACCCGATTTCAGCGTACTGCTATGGCAGCTCACGCACTTCGCGCGCAGCAGTTCCACCGCTTGAACGGACAGCGGATGGATCTGGACGGGCGCAGCCTTTTGTGCGGTGGCGCCGGTCACGACGAGTGCGACCATGCCGAGGAAGGCGAATGCGGGTGAAAAAATAAAGGAAGGTGTCATCGCTTATCCTGGGATGTCGTCGAACGCCTGAGAGGAGTTTTGAACTACTCCTCTCAGTGTATCATAAAATGACGACCTTATCCCTTTGAGACACCCGTGTCCAGACGAGGTTACAACAGGAAACCGATGCACTTCGCTTGCTCTCCTTGGATTAATATTTCTGAACGTGCCCAACAATTTCAAAGTCGGTCCAGCCCGTGTGCAATGACAGGGTTGGATTCTGAAGTGCCGGCACAAACAGGGTATCCACATGCCTCATTTTGAACCGACCGACGCGGGAGTCCATGTAGGTGTATGCCTTGTACGCCACGTGTTGCGGATTGCCGTCGGCACTCAGGGTAACGCGGCCGGAAGAATACTTTAAAACGACCAATCCCATGAACGTGTGCCCGAGCACTACGCTCGCGCCGGGTTTCAACGTTACATGACGCGTTTCCGATGAGGCGAGGATGGGTTCGCCGCCTGTAGTCACTGCCTTTCCATCAGCCGTGGTAACGTCCGGAACGCCGCCTGCTGTGCCTGGTGACTCACTGTGCTCAAACGAAACCTCTTCCTTTCCCACATTGCGTACGATATAGTCGTACTTGAGCGCCTGTCCGATCACATGTTGCTTTATCCCATTGGGAGCACGCAGTCCCGCCTGCAAACCGTTCGAAGCCGCCCCCCACGCGATTTGACCTTCTAATGGCGCCACGACGGCCATACGCGATGCAGGCGCGCCTGCCGCGCTCACGCCCCGGTTGCCATCGCCCAGAACCTCAAATGCCGCCGTACCGGACCAGAGAATGTCCGAAGGCTCTTTGATAGCGTCCAACATGGGAGCAGGTGAGTAGAGACGGTTCCAATCCATGTATCCGTACGCCGCCACGGTGACTGCTCGGGAAGGATACTGCTTCCCATCCTTGCTGAGCAGCGTTACGTGGGTCCGGTAAATCGGATCATTCTTGTCGAGCATCGCGGTTGCATCTTTCAACGCTTCCGCTTCTGTAAGTTTGTCCTCCTCCTCTGGGCCTATGGGTTTATACTGACCTGGTATCCCGGGTAGAAGCCGTTGTTTGCCCCACCGCATCCTTTCATCCTGACCTGGTACCCCGTATAGGAACCGTTGCCCCACATGGTATTTGCCAGGCTTTAAGATGGGAAGGGAGGTGTCAAGTGCATTCGCGCCGGTATTGATCTTTATCTGTCCGTCCCCAATCAGGATCGTTTCTCCTGCGGGAAGGACCACGAGCGTCGCGCCAGGTAATCCCAGCGGCGCATACGCATTATCGTTCTTGATCGGATTCCCGGCGTTGTCCCAGATCTCCGGGCCTCGATACGTATAGACACGTGCCAGATAATGATCGGTCGTATTTCGGAGGTAAGCCTGAACCGTAATCTTTGCGCCATTCCGGACTGCGCGTGCTGCCTTGGAGATTCGGATCCCCGCCTGTATTCCAGACTCTACCGGCCCCCAGGCGACTCCCTTCAACTCCGGTAGCGCCTTTTGACCGCTCTGCGTGTCCTGCACCCCACGCTCCGCGCTGTTGTAAAGGCTTGCATGGCGCATGTCAAGATTCCCCGCAGAGGCATTCCGAAGCGTAGGGCCAGGCGGTTGGATTGCCAACCCTGAAGTCTCAAGGCGTGCAGCGTCTCGGTCTACCGCAACCACGCTGTCAGAAGGGGAACTGGAGATCGGCGGTACTTCGGTCCTGTCCCCTACTATTGCGCCCAGGATTGAGTGCTGTTTTAGAAGTGGCGTGTGCCTGGCCGACACCCGCAGCGCGGCAAGCGGCAACAGAGCTAAAACAAGCCCGACAATGGCCAGTCGGTGACACATTTTCGACATGGGAGTGCGCGGACGGCGCGGATCCAGAAGAGCGCGCAGTCGCGATTCCAACAGCGAGGGCCGCGCCATGGAAAGGGCTGCCAAAGGAGCATGCATTGATTTTCGCATTCGGACCACCTCCAGAAGATGCGCCGCATAGAAGGCGGCGGGAATACCGGAATTTAGAACCAAGTCATCACATGCCTGCTCATTTTCATGACGAAGCTGCCGTGACAGGATCCAAACAAGGGGATGAAACCAGAAGCATAGAGTTACGATGTCGGCAAGTATCTGCACAGCCCAATCGGCTCGTGCAATGTGCGCCATCTCATGACTCAAGATAGAACGCAGTCTATCATGTGGGCAAAGATCCGATCCAGCGGGCAACAGGATTACAGGCCGCATCAAACCCCATGTCATGGGCCCTGTAGATCCGCGTGCAACACCATCGGCGTACAATCTAACAGGGCTTCGCACACCGGCTGCTCTCGAAATCGAGAGCGCCAATTGCTCCAGGGTGCCTCCCACAGGCGCAGCACACATCGCCATACGCCGAAGCGCGAGGAGACTGAACGCCATTCGTGTTGCCAGTGATAGCACAACTACCACCCAGAGCCCAAAGAAGAGCAATCCCGACTGCGCCCGCAGTTCCGGCCTGACGCTCGATTGAGCGAATACCGATCTTTTCGGCGGTCGGGCCGGCAAAACGGGTAGCGCGGATTGCGAAGCCACCGAAAAAGAATCACGTTCGCCTGGCATATGCGATTTGTTTTTCGACGGACGATCCGTCGAACCGATGTCTTCAGGGATGGAGACCGGTGCCGCTGGGACGATTACGGCGGGCGCAAGCATTGGAGACCTTTGATGCAAAGGTACGTTGACGGCGACGGAAAGTGGTGGGAGCACGACGCAAAATACCGGTAGGCTCAATAGGCCGAACAGCGCAAGCCGCCAGACAGACGCCCGTGCGGACGCCGATGCCCTCCGCATCAGAATCGTGGTCGCTCCCGCAAGCAGCAGAAGCGGGACGCTTCTTATGGCGGTCTCTACGATAAGAACGCGCCAGACATTCAGTAGTGGAATCAGCATCGCTTATCGGTCCCCTTCTCTGGCCTTCTCAATCAAGTCGGATAAGCGGTCCAGCTCTTCGTCCGTAAGCTTCGCATCGCTATCCGACACCAGCGACGCGACTACTTGCTCCACACTGCCCCCAAAAAAGTTCTCAACGACTTGAGCAAGCGCTGAATGCGCTACCGCATTGCGCGGCTCCGCAGGGACAAAGATATATCTTGCTCCATCACGCGTATGACGCACGTGGCCCTTGGCTTCGAGAATACGCAAAAGGGCCCGAATCGCGGAGTAACTCGGCGGATCCTGTATCGCTTCCTGTACTTCTGCGGCCGAAGCCTGTCCCTGGCGATAGAGGATATCCATGATCTGCCGCTCCCTGCGGCTAAGACGACTACCGAATGTCATCACAATTCTCCCCGTCATTCAATATGCTAATATCTTAGCATATTATTTCTTGCCTGACAAGGGGAAATGCAGTATTTTTAGCATTTATTTTTTGACGTACTATATAGAGGGCATTGGCAAGTTGATATCGAATGTCCGGTAATCAAGAATGGTGATTTGCAAAGTTAGGCTGGCGCAGCCGTATTCGAGGCGCCTAACAAAGGAGTCGATAGATGCGGTGTGTTCCTTTATTGCTGGCGCTGCCGGCGTGGTTCGGATTGGCGGGCGCTCTTAATGCTGCTCCTCTGCAGCCCGTCCCTGCACAGAACTCCACGGTAGAAGTGCATAAAGACATGGTATACGGTGTTGCAGAGGGCGAAAGCCTCAAACTGGACCTGTTTCTTCCCACTGCGCCACCCGGCCGAGCACGGCCGGCGATCCTGTTTATTCATGGCGGGGGGTGGGTGGGAGGCGATAAGAGCGAGTTCGACGGAAAAGCGGAAGAAATGGCGAAGCGCGGCTACGTGGCGGTAACCGCCAACTACAGGCTCGCTCCCAAACACCGTTTTCCGGCCGCAGTGCAGGATCTTCAACTGGCCGTGCGCTGGATGCGAAGCCATGCCGACACGTATCATCTTGACCCCAACCGCATCGGGTCCATGGGCGCTTCTGCGGGAGGACACCTCGCCTCATTTCTGGGCGTCAAAGACACCTGGAGCCCTGCTGACGCCGCAGCCGGTCCGCCTTCTCGCGTCAATTGCGTCGTCGATTATTACGGGCGCATGGATCTGACCATGAAGCAGGGTGGAACGGACTTCAGACCGGACTACATAGGCAAATCCGGAGCGGATGCGACAGACGCCTACCGCGAAGCATCGCCCGTAACATATGTGGATGCCCATACGGTTCCATTCCTCATTGTGCAGGGGGCACGGGATCCGCAGGTCTGGCCGGACCAATCACAACGCATGCTGGCAGCATTGGACAAAGCGGGCATCGAGTCGTCGCTCCTGCTTTTAGGCGGGCAGGGTCATGGATTCGGCGGTGCGGCAGACAGGCTGGCATGGGAAACGGCGAAAAGCTTTTTGGACGCTCACTTGAGGCCAGGGAACGGATGACAGCCCAACCTTCTGACGCTGACGCCGAACAGATCCAAAATCTACCTGGTCCACTCTCTATTGGGATCGAATGTTTGCCGAACAAGCGGACATTCCCTCTCCCAGGACCGCTCCCTGCCGCATGCCGCATTTGAAATGATGATTTTATCCGGATAAGGAAGTCCATTCCTCCCTATGCGTAAACGCGACGGCTTTCTGGACTTGTCTGGTAAGATATTGGATAGCTTCCCGCATCGGATGCTTTTTGCATCGAAGTTGAATAGGTGATTGGAATTCAGGAGAGTAGATTTGATTCATTCAAAGGCCCGAGTAAGAGGCCTCGCAGACGAGGGATTGCCTTTTATCTCCGCCGCTCTGGGCGCTACGCTGTTGGTGGGTGCATGGAAACCTCGATTGGCATTCGTTCCGCTTGCGATTGCAGGTTTGATCGCTTGCTTTTTTAGGGATCCCGACCGCATACCCGCCGCCTGTGAGGAGTGCATCGTGTCTTCAGCGGACGGGAGAGTGATCGCCGTCGATCGAATCGAGGAAGACGAGTGGCTTCACTGCCCCGCTTACCGTATCGCGGTGTTCCTTTCCCTTGCCGACGTACACGTAAATCGTAGTCCGGTGTCGGGTAAAGTGATTCACAGAGCGTACGTTCCTGGAGAGTTCGCCGCCGCCTCTCACCTGGATACCCATCTGCACAACGAGCGCGAATATCTGGGCATCGAAACATCGCATGGTCCGGTTCTGGTGCTCCAGGTTGCCGGGTTGGTGGCTCGCCGGATCGTGTGCCGCGCAAACATCGGCGACGAGCTTACCTGCGGCGAACGATTTGGCCTCATTAAATTCGGCTCGCGCACGGACGTCGTTGTCCCTTGCAGCGCCGCGCGCCCACTTGTTAAAGTGGGAGATCGCGTGGTGGGCGGAGTCACAGAGATCGCAACATGGCTATGAAGTCGCCCACTCGGTTTATTCCTATCGCGCTTACGCTGGCAAACGCATTTTGCGGCACGGCGGCGCTTCTTTTTCTCGCAACGAGCACTGTCTCGCTCGGTTCCATGCGCAATGTGGCGCTGCTGATGGGTCTGGCGGCGCTGTTCGATGCACTGGACGGAGGCGCGGCCCGAAAATTCGATGCCGTTACGGAAATTGGGCGGGAGTTGGATTCCCTGTGCGACATTATCTCCTTTGGAGCGGTTCCGGCGCTCGCCGTCTATGTGCAGTCGCTGCATTCCGCCCCCGTGCCGGGCGTCATATCCGCCGGGTTTTATGTGTGCTGCACGGCATTCCGATTGGCGCGCCATAATGCGTCTAGCCGAACGACGAGACGCTACTGGTTTACCGGAATGCCCGTCGAATGCGGGGCGCTGGTTCTGCTCGCCCTGGTATTCGCTCCCGTTCAAAATCCCTGGATCGCTTCGGTGCTGGTTATCCTGACCGGCCTACTGATGGCAAGCCGCATTCCTTTTGCGGGGAATGTTCCTCTTTCCGTGCGGATCTTAGCGCTCGGGATCTTGATGCTCGCGCTGTTGAAACCCGGGGAATGGGTCCTGGCGCTTCCCGCAAGCTACATTCTTCTGGCCGTGATCGTCTATCCGTTCCTGACGCAAGACGCCCTCATCTATTCGCCAAAACGCAGGCAGGCAGGCGCTTCCGACCCACTTCCAGCCGATGTGTATGCGATGGAGTTTACGACGAGCCAGGGGAAACAAACCGCGTACTATCTTCCGGCTTCGGAAAAGCCGGGAAACCCGGATTTACTCTGGATGGTGTTCCATTCGCGAGGCTCCAGCGCGCTCGACGCGGTCCCCGTCATCACCGACCTGACCGACCGTAAACGAGCCGCGTTCCTTCTCGTCGAGTACCCGGGCTTCGATCGGTGCGAGGGCAACCCGGGTCCAACGCAGATCCAGGAGAACGCGCAGCAGGCGCTCGCGGCCGTCAGTCGGCGCGAGGGATGCTCGGTAGCCGAGTTGATGCCGAAGGTCGGTGCGCTGGGTGTCTCGCTCGGCTGTGGTCCTGCGCTTGCTTTTGCGGCGCAGAACCATCTCGGCCGCGTTCTCTTGCTTGCCCCGTTCACGAGTCTGGCGGATATCGTCGGGCTGCGGTTCGGGCCCGTTCTCCGCGTGCTGTTAAGAACGAACTACGACAATCGGGCGGTGATCTCCGAACTTGTCGCCCAAACCCCTACGCCCGACATCTCCATTCTCCATGGAACCAGCGACCAGGTGGTCCCATTTTCCATGAGTGAAACCATGGCGCGGCAGCATCAGGCGGTCGTCAAGCTGGTTGCCGTGGAAGGCGCCGGTCATCGGGACCTGGTGGAGCAATCGATCACCGTGCTGAGAGATTTGCTCGCGCCGAACGAATGTAGCGCGTAACCGCAAGAGTACCGCCAACCATTTAGCCTACTATGGCGGCATCGGACATCTGGCCATTGACTTTACGCCAGATATGGAGCGGATTCGCATTTTGCAAAGCAGGCGGCAACAGTGCATCCGGTACATTCTGAAAAGCCACTGCACGGGCAAATCGATCGATCGCCCCAGAGCCCACCGAGGTGGTTCCCAGAGACGTCGTCGCGGGGTAGGGCCCGCCGTGCACCATGGCGTGTCCCACCTCGACGCCCGTCGGATATCCGTTAAAGATCACTCTCCCGACATTCTGCTCCAGCACTGCCGAGACACGGCGGATATCCGCCTGCGAATCCCCTGCCCCCGTGTGAACCGTACCCGTCAATTGGCCCGTGGCCACCTTCAAAGCATCCAGCAGATCCTCGAGGTCGCGGCAGGAAACCAGAAGCGCTGCAGGACCGAAGGCCTCTTCATGCAGCGCCGGATGGGCGCGCCATGCGTCTGAACCGACCGATAAAAGAAACGTTCCGCAATCCGCGTTGCCCGAGGAACTCCCTGTTACCTGCGCCTGCACTCCCACCACTGAGAGGAGATGCCGAACCGTTTCCTCAAATCGATCGCGTATCCCCGCGTTCAAAAGGGTCATGGAAGGAGATGCACTCAGCTTTTCCGCCAGCTTATGTGCAAAGCGATCGCCATCGACGCCTTGCAGGTAAAACACCGTTCCTGGCTTGGTGCAAAACTGCCCTCCGCCCATGGTTACGGATTGCGCCAACCCATCGACAATCGAATCGAGCCGTTCGGCGAGCGCTCCGGGCAGCACGACCAGCGGGTTGATGCTGCCCATTTCCGCATATACGGGAATAGGGCGATCGCGCGTGGCGGCCAGATCGAACAGTGCGCGCCCACCTTTTTGCGAGCCCGTAAACCCTACTGCTTCGGCATCCTCGTGCCGCACCAACAAGCGGCCGATTTCACTGCCGCTCCCTTGAAGCAGACTGAACATGCCGGATGGCAACCCTGTCTG
>JBBRKX010000051.1:0-11473 GCA_038231675.1 Chthonomonadales bacterium
ATCCTAATCCGGGCACACCGCCTGCTTCCCAGCCTCATCAAAAGTGTGATACGAAAAACTCTTTTACCTGTGCAGGATCCTGTTCTCCTCTTGGAACGATTGCAGCAGGTGGAAACGTGACCATTGGCGGTAAACCTTGGCCCGTTCAAATTGGGGGCAATGTTAAGGTAGGAACGACTGTTTGCTCCTCCTTAGAACGGACAAGTTTGTAAGCAAATGGCCTCTGTATCAGACCGGAACAAGACAGGCGGGTTCTGTTACTGTACGTACAAATCAGCTCCACTCAATGTTTAATGCCTCCGCCATATGGAGAACGATAAAATGCATCCCTATCGAAATTTTCGCGTCGGTCTCTTCTGTGCTGTTCTACTTCTTAACGTGGTGATAACACAGGCACAAACTCCTCCATCCGCAAAGATGCTGCTGGATGGTTGGCGTGCTTACAGCCAATCCTTTGCCAGCCAGATACATTCCTATCATCTTGAAGGCCAGGCGCAATCCGAAGGCGAAGTCAACGTCGGATCTCCATTTTCCGAGCATTGGAGTTCCACCCTAGGTGGCAAGCGTTACTTGTATCAAATGGTTGATGATACGAAGTCACCCGCGATAGCAGTTTATGACGGCAAAGAGTGGTTCATTTATGAAGGCTCATCAAGACAATTTTCAACCTTGACACGGTCGGAAAAGATCGGGGATAATTCAATCAAATATGAGTTTGAAATGTCGGCATTCAAAAGCCCTTTTAATATTCAAAAAATGATTGATAGCCCTTTCCCCATGCATTTGGACGTCCCGGCTTATCAGTATTACATGCAGGTAGCCAGCCATATGACGGTAACCGGACCCGAAACCATTGCGGGAGCCGACTGCTATCATCTGCATCTGCCCGACCGATATATAACATCGGAATTCAAGGATAGGAATTTACCGCAGGATGTCTGGTTGGCGATCCACAAGAATATGCTGTTACCCTGGCGATTGACAGCGGAATATCAAAAAGGGATAGTGCGCAATACCACGACCTTAACGACAGGACAGGACTATGGACAGACATGGCTTCCAACGGGATATACATGTCTTGCGGAATTCGGAGGCAAAAAGCAAAAATGGGTGCAGGGTTATCTGGACCATGTAACTCTGACCGTGACGGACATCAATAAGGCTTTTCCTGACTCCGCATTCCATTATTCACCCCCTAAGGGTTCAGAACTCTACGTCGATGGACGAATGGTCTCTCCCCCTGCTTCCATAGCGGCTTCAAGCCAATCGCTTGTCAGTCTGCGTATTCTGCTTGCAATTGCTTTCCTGGTTGCTTTTGTTCGGCTCTGTTTCATGTATCGTAAGCGGCATTCGCCCATGCAGGCGGGCCGCTCGTAAGCAAAGCGTCAGGAACCGATGATCCCTCTTTCGGGGGCATGGAGATGCTGCCCGCAAGCGGAGCAAAGACAAGGAGATGAGATTGGCGCACACGACTGTTAAAGTAGTTCTTGCCGTTGGCATTGCTGGTCTGGCGCTTGCAGCGCTCCATAGGGTAAGCCCAGGCTATCAACGATCGCAAGTACAGGTCAGCAAGCCGGCGGTTTCCCCTTCGCTGATCTTCACGGAAAGTAAAATCAATTTTCATCGCCAATTGCCTGGCACGTATAAGGGGCAGGTGGGCCTGCGTAATCTTTCGAGCAAAACCCTTACCGACGTTCAGTTGCACCCTACCTGCTATTGTCTGGAAATCACTTCACCCATGCACATCGCCCGCATCGCGCCGGGTGCTACCGTAACCATACCATTCAAAGCAAACGCAATTATTCCACGCTTCTATCATCAGGCGCTTTACGCTTCCTCGCTACAAACCAAAGAAACCACGCACGTCGATGTTGTGATGGACGTCCTTTCCCCGTTCCCGGAGCTCACGGCAGATTCGGTTAGACTAGCTGCCTTCGGTCGTGAAACCGCGCTAACGCCCACCCGCCCGGTATCCACGCACATCGCTGCCGTTCCTGAAGTGCTTACCGCGCATCTGGCCGCCAATATCCCCTGGATGCATATCGTTCAGCGGCTTAAGCGGGGGCAATTGGAAATCCATATCACGGCAGACGGCAACGCGCCCGAAGGGCCCTTCGATGTCCCTACTTACCTTATTTACACCACCAAAACGGGGGAACATATACTCAATGTCACGCTTTCAGGCCAGATCCAATCTCGCGTACAAACGGATCCCCCCACGCTTACTTTCGGCATCGTCCAGACACATACGGCATGCGCCCCTCTCCAATGTCGGATCGCTCTGCATAAAGTACCTGAGACGCCCTTGAAGATCGTTTGCAATAGCACTCGAATCCATGCACATATGGAAGCGCAAGACGCCAGCCACTATCTACTTTCCGCCACCATTGATCCGGCCATAGCCGGGGAAATAAATGGTTCCATTCAGCTGAAAAGTGGCGGCAGGCTTGTCAGTGCCGTGCCGGTTTCCGCATTTGTCCAGCGATAAACCATGAACCTGCTTTCTGTCAGATCGAATAGGGTGCGTCAGCCAGTTTTTCCTGCCGGGCAACGACTTTGCATCGCGGTCTCGCGGCAGAGAAGCGCGCCTGGTAGAGAGAGCCCGGGGCCGACAGGCGCCCACACGCGTCTGCCGCGCCAGGAGCGGATCTGCCTGCTGCTGTTGGCGCTCGGGGTTGGTCTCTACCTCTGCTTTTTTTGCAGCCTGGTATTTCGGCGCTATACACGCTTTGCCGTGCTTGATTTTGATCTGGGTATTTTTGATCAAGCGACCTGGCTGATCAGCCGGGGCTACTCGCCGTTCATCACCATACGCGGGACACATCTGCTCGCGGATCATTTCAGTCCCGTACTCTATTTGGTGGCGCCGCTCTACTGGCTCTGGGATTCCCCTAAAGCGTTGCTTCTCGCGCAGACGGCCGTGCTGGCGGCAGGTGCATTGCCGCTTTATGCGCTGGCGCGCCGTCAACTCGCTTCCGCACCGGCCGCACTGCTCCTCGCTCTGGTCTACCTACTTTACCCGCCCATGCAGTGGAGCAATATGTATGAGTTTCATCCGGAAACCTTTGCAACACCTGTGCTGCTGGGCGCATTTTACGCGCTGCATCGGGCCCATTGGAAGACCTACTATACGCTTTTGATCCTGGCGACGTTCACGAAAGAGACGGTGGGGCTTGCCGTGGCGGCAGTGGGGTTCTATGCCCTGTTCATCGACCGCCGGGTTGGTATAAGAACGATCCTGCTGGGAATCCTTGCCATGGGCGTGGCCATGGAGACCGTTCGTCTGTTCAATCATGGCGTTTCCTCGCCCTATATCGCACTCTATGCGCCGTTGGGAAGCACTCCTGGCGCTATCCTGGCGCACCTTGCGCGCCATCCGTTTGCAGTCGCGGCCACCCTGGAAACGAACACAACATTAAACTATCTGCGTGACCTGCTGCTGCCACTCTGTTTCCTTCCCCTGCTGGCCCCGGAAGTGCTTCTGCTCACCGCGCCACTGCTGCTGTTGAATCTGCTCAGCAATCGCGATACCATGCATGACATGCATTTCCAATATACGGCGCTAATCACGCCATTTCTGCTGATCGCCTCTCTTCGGGCGCTGCAAATCTGTGTGCGGTATACGTCGGCGGGCGTTATGTGGACGCTTTTACTATGCCAGATCGCCTGCCTACCCTGGGCGGTCTCAAAGTCGCCCATGGGCCCAGAGTATGCCTCGTCCCTTATCACGGAAGCGCCCCTCACGCGGGTGCGAGAGATGCAGCGCGTCATAGACCTGATACCGTCCCGCGCTTCGGTGACGGCTACCTCCAATCTGAGCCCGCATCTGGCCCACCGGCGTGAAATCTACACTTTTCCCAATCCGTTTACGCAATTTTGCTGGGGAAGCACGATCCAGGCGCTGCATCAGGAGAATGGAGAGGACATTACTCCCTGGACCCATGCCGGCATTGCAGGTCAGATCTCTGCTTCCCACGTGGATTATATTGCGCTGGAATCACAGCCGACGGCTTCCGTGCCTGCCTACCCTGATTTTGCTTTGATAGCGCTCTCCAGCGCCACGTATGGGGTCATCGCCGCAGGCCATGATGTTATCCTGTTACGGCGGGGAGCCGACCACGCCGCAGGGATACGTCTGCTGGAGCAGGCCCTGCGCATGCCTGCCCGAACCATACCGACTCTCTCCCATGCGCTCAAAGCCTGGGTGGGCAGCCGAGACGCCCCTATGATGGGCGCTTCAAGGAGAAAGAGATGAACACTGAGAAAACCCTGGTGATTGTTCCTACCTACAATGAAGCGGAAAATATTCCCGCGCTAATCGAGCGTATCCTTGCGGTTCTGCCGGACACACATCTGCTGCTGGTAGACGATAATTCCCCGGATGGGACCGCCGATCTCGCCGAAAGGCATTTCGGTGAGGAGCCCCGTTTTCACCTTCTACGCCGAACCGGCCGCCGCGGCCTTGGACGGAGTTATCAGGATGGATATCGGCAATCGCTGGCGGAAGGTTATCACCGCGTCATTCAGATGGATGCCGATTTTTCGCATGATCCCGCTTACCTGCCCGGTCTGCTACAAAAGGCGGAGACCGCCGACGTCGTGATCGGATCCCGCTATTGCGCGGAGGGTGGCGTGCGCGATTGGCCGCTTCACCGCCAATGGTTAAGCCGTTTCGCCAATCGTTATGTGCAGGCGATCCTCGGTGTAACCGTCCGGGACGCGACCAGCGGCTTCCGCTGTTATCGTAACCGCGCGCTTGACCTGATCCCACTGGACGATATTCTGTCGGATGGTTATGCCTTTCAAGTGGAAATGACGTATCGTGCCCGTCAGGCAGGCTTACAAATCATCGAAACGCCGATCATTTTTACCGAAAGACGTCATGGCAAATCGAAAATTTCACGTCGCGTGATCCTTGAGGCGATCCTACTGCCATGGCGTCTGCGTCTGTTTTGTCACGCCGGAGTGAAAACGCAGGTCGCCACGGCAAAGCGAGCCTGAAGGAAGGAGTATTGGATGACGACCGATGTTGTTCCTGGGCAGGGCATTCCGCACTCGTTTCCTGCCGAAACCATATCCGAGCCGGGCAAGCACAAAGCACGTCCCCACGCGCTTTTATGCCGATGGCTGCTCTGGCTCGCGATCGGAACATATATCCTGGCCGTCGGCCGCCTTGTTCTTCATCGCCATGAGCGCCTGGGATCGGGCGTTTTTGACCTAGGCATTTTCGATCAAGCGATCTGGCTGATAAGCAGAGGTTATGCTCCTTTTCTCAGCACGCGGGGAATGCACGCCCTTGGCGACCATTTCAGCCCTATTCTTTATCTGCTGGCGCCGCTCTACTGGGTCTGCGACTCTCCCAAAACACTGCTGATAACCCAGACCGCCGCCCTGGCGATCGGCGCATGGCCCGTTTTTCTTATCGCGGAGAAGCGCCTGGGCAGCCCGTGGCTAGGCCTGGTTTTCGCCGTGAATTACCTGATGTATCCCGCGCTTCAGTGGATGAATATATTCGATTTTCATCCGGAATCCTTTGCCACCTTGTCGCTGCTGTTCGCATTATGGTTTGTACAATCCGGGCGTATCCGGGCGTTTTTCGCGGCGGTAGCGTTTACTCTGCTGTGTAAAGAGACCATGGGCTTGACGGTTGCCGTACTCGGAATCTATGCCGCTTATTATTTAGGTAGGCGAGCAGGGGTGGCGACGGTGCTCTGCGGTCTGCTCAGCACCGTGCTGGCGCTTGCGATCATGCGCATGTTCACACATGACCAACCCTCCGCCTATATCAGCCTCTATAGCCAGTATGGAGATAATTTTCGCCAGGTTTTCTCTTATTGTCTCACCCATCCCATTGAGATCATGGCTGTCTTCACATCCGCGGACAGCGCACAGTACCTTGGCGATCTGCTTTCCCCGCTCGCCTTCCTCGTCTTTCTAGCTCCCGAGTTGGCGTTCATGGCGGTGCTTCCCTTTGCCGCCAATATGCTTTCCAATCGGGGAAACATGCATACCGTCTACTTTCAGTACAATGCGACGATCATCCCTTTTCTTTATCTGGCTGCCATCGAGGGGGTTGCCGTTTGCAGCGCGCTGGTCAATCGTGTCCGCCCTGGCAGGGCCCCGGCACTCCGGTTTGCTTTAGCTGTCCTGCTTGTGATCGGCGCTCTTTATGGCCGTGAGAATAGCCCCTTCGCCGAACATCGTCAATATCCCACGGGAAGGGAATTGGATGTTGCCATGGCCCAGAATGTGCAGCAGGCGATTGCGCAAATTCCACCGGACGCCAGTGTGAGTACACAGAGCTGTATTGCGACGCACATTGCACATAGACGCGCTCTCTATATGTTCCCCAATCCTTTTCAGGAAACATGCTGGGGGAACAGCGCGAAAGCACTGGTGCAGGAAACAGGATATCAAAATGATCCGATTCCGGTCGAGCAGTTCGCTCGAAGTATTGCCATGCACCACGTCGATTATGTTCTCCTTTGTCCTGAATTAACGTGTTGGCCGTTGGACGACTCCGAATACTTCCCCTGTGCTCGCGGAATGCTTATGGATCCGCACTACGGAGTGATATGGACACAGGGAGGCATGATCCTTCTGGCCCGTAATGCGGATCGTCAGTCTGGGTTACAAAGGCTCCAGCACTCCGTGGATGGCTTGAAAGCTCTGAAGAAGATTCATTATGACCCCACGGTGAAGCAGCGCCTGTCTCACCGTCAGTACGACTCTTCCACCGCATCAGGGATCCAACATGAGAGGAGCGTGGAATGATTGCAAAGCAGGAACAAGGAAATCGCTTCCAGGAAAAAACGCTGTCTCTAATCGGACGCCAGGGGATAGTCTCTTCATGGCGCTTTCAAGACATTCTGGTGCCGTTTGTGTTGACACGCGGGCTGCTGCTGCTGATTGGATGTTTGGCGCTGAGCCAGCTAACGCCTTCACCGGACCCGGGCCACTGGCAATTTTCCTCGCATGATAGTGTTAACATGTGGTCTCGGTGGGATGCCGGATGGTATCTGTCTATTGCAAAGAATGGATATAGTTATCATCCCGACGCGCAGTCCAGCGTTAATTTTGCTCCGCTGTATCCGCTGCTGATGCGTGGAATGGCTCTCTTGCTCGGCCGCGTCGATAACGAAGGCTGCCTTATCGGCGGTATTCTCGTTTCCAATCTGGCTTTGCTGTCCGCACTTTATTATCTGGTCTCGCTGGCTCGAATCGATTTTGACACGGAGACTGCCGCGCGGGCCGGCCTCTACTTGCTGGTGTTTCCAACCAGCTTTTTCCTATCCGCCGTTTACCCGGAGTCTCTGTTTCTGGCGCTCGTCCTGGCTGCGTTCTATTATGCCCGCAAGGACCGCTGGGGGCTGGCAGGCTCTGCCGGGGCTCTGGCGGCCCTCACCCGCCCGCACGGCGTGCTGATCCTGGTGCCGCTTCTGCTGGAATATGGGACGCAACGGAATTTTAAGTTGGGCCGCGGCTCTCTACGCGCACTGGCGCTCGGCCTTATTCCCATGGGGTTTCTCGTGTGGGTTGCACTCCTCTATAGAATTTCGGGCGATCCCTGGCTTTTTCTCAAGACGCAATCGGCCTGGGGACGCAGTATCGCCGCCCCCTGGAATGTTCTGGCCAACTTCTTCGACGGCCCGCTTGTTCTGCACGGCACCGATCATTCGCTTCTGGACCTTGGCTTCACAATTTTATTTTGCATCTTGATCTACCTGGCATGGGGCAGAATACGACCCAGTTATGTACTGTATGCCACCCTTCATTTCTCGGTCACCGTCTGCTCCGGGTTGCTGGTTTCCACGATGCGGTACGGGCTGGAGATGTTTCCCATGTTTCTGATCCTGGCGCTCGCTGGACGCCGCAATGGGTTCGATCGGTGGTATATTATCGCTTCTACTGGGCTCGGCGCCGTGCTATTGGCGATGTTTGCATTATGGTACTGGGTAGCGTAAAGATGGGCATCGTCACAATCCAAACTGTTTCAGTTGAGTCTGAGGCCTCTAGCCCGATCCCGGCGGAAACGTGCACAAGCCTGTCGCGGCATGTGGATGGAGTAAGGGTGGGCTGCCACATGCTACTCTGGGCTGCGGTATTCGCCTATACGATCTACTTCTGCGCCGTCACGTTTCAGCGTCATGACCGACTGCATACAACGCTGTATGACATGGGCATTTTCGATCAGGCCGTCTGGCTCATCAGTCGCGGACACTCCGCCTTCCTCACCACGCGCGGTATGCATGTCCTGTCCGACCACTTTACCCCAATCCTCTACCTTCTGGCGCCCCTGTACTGGATATGGGACAGTCCCAAAGTCCTTCTCACGGCACAGAGTCTCTCGCTGGCTCTGGCCGCGATTCCTCTCTTCCATATCGCCCTGCATCGCCTCCATAGTCCCGTGCTTGCCCTGATCATCGCGGTCACGTATTTGCTCTACCCGCCGATGCAGTGGATGAACATATTCGATTTCCATACCGAGAGTTTCGCACCTCTGCTTGTGCTGTCCATGTTCTGGTTTCTGGTGCGTTCACAGCATCGCTCCTGTTGCATCATGGCCATTCTGCTGCTGCTATGCAAGGAAACGATGGGCCTTGTGGTCGCCTGCATAGGTATCCACGCGCTGTTCCGTGGGGAACGCAAGTTCGGGTCCGCTTTAATCCTATTGGGCGTTGTGGGCTTGGTGGGCGGGATGCTCGTCATGCGGGCGTTCAATCATGGTCAGCCCTCCCAATACATCAGCCTATATGCTTCCTATGGAGACAGCGCTCCTTCCATAGCCAGATATATGCTGACGCATCCCGCACGCATCATCGCGCAGCTAACCTCGCAATTAAACCTGAAATACCTCGTCGGGCTCCTCGCGCCAGTGGGATTTCTGGTGCTCCTCACGCCTGAATATATAGCACTCGCTCTACCAACTTTTTTGGCCAATATGCTCTCTGATCGCCCTCAGATGCATACGACGACCTACCAATACAACGCGACGATCCTACCCTTTCTCTTCATTGGCGTGGCGCATGTGGAGCAGGTGCTCGAAAAATGGAGAAGGGCGCTGTCCCTACGGTGGCGCAATGCCTGTCATATCGGGGTTGGGGTGCTGCTCATCGTCGCCTGCGCTCACGCTGTAGCGGGCGGCCCCCTGTCAAGCGGTTCCGACACGAGACAGACTTCGCAGTCGGCCGCTAAGCGAGCCGGGATTCTCGGTCGTGCGCTTGCCGTTATCCCTGCTCAGGCGTCCGTGAGCGCCCAGACGGCAATTGGCGCTCAACTCGCGCATCGGCGACGGCTTTACATGTTTCCCAATCCTTTCCAGACCGCTGCATGGGGCAATGACCCTATCGCACTGCGGCATCAATTGGGCCTTAGCTTCTACGCGTTGGCGCCTCCAGCCCTGCACGCACGGATTGCTCATGCGGATGTCGAATACGTGGTGCTGGGGCCGGGTGATACGTCGATTTTCCCTTTGCATGGGCCCGAGTTCCAATACGAAGTCCGTATATTGCTGGAGGACAACCATTATGGGGCGATCTTTGCGGAAGGAGATATCCTTATTCTCAAACGCGGAGCGGATTTCCATGCCGGACGCCTTATCGAGGAGGCCGTCCCAGGTAAGCTAACCTTTCTGCGAAGCGGAAAAGCGCGATGACGGGGCGAGAATGGCGCGATTTACGCAAACCGCTCGGTCGGCGCATGTCCGTTGCGGCGTCCGTGCTCTGTCTCGTTCCAATGAGCATTTCCGGTTGTCGACAGGCCACGGCGACCGGTCAGGTCCTCCTGATACGCGCGCATGCGGAGAGGGTCGAGGAAAAGGGAATTTGCTCGGTTAGCGTAGGCGACGGAACCGTCATGCTTACGAATAGATCGGCAACCCCGTGCATCGTAAATATGAACTCCGACCCCCACAGCAGTTACTTCTATTTTCATGTTCTGGATGACAGTCTGAAAGCAAGCAAGGCCGTATATGCGGTTGTCAGATATTACGATCAAGCGGAACAAAGCCATATCGAACTGCAATATGATATGAGGCGAGACGCGTACCGACCAGCCGTGCTCCTCTCCGGGGGCGAATATGGTGGGACGCATCGTTGGCGAGCAGCTGTGTTTCGACTGGATGCGCCTGCTTTCGCGGGCGCGCAGAATGGAGGCGCGGACCTGCGTCTCCATGGGAAGCATCTGTGTATCGATGCCCTGGCGCTTAGCTCGGAACTCAAAAGGGCGTTCGTTGCGCTGACGCCATCGCGCGAGCCACGGTGACCCTGCTTGACAGAACAAGGCGGATGGTTTCTGTAGAGGACGCTAATTGAAAATACGACATAAGTACTATCTGCTGTTTGTAACCACGAGCCTCATTCTGATACTGGCCGCCTTAACGAGGGTCCCCTTGCATCGTCACTTCCTACCGTCCGGCGTCACTGTGACGACGCAGCATAACGATATCTCGCGTACCGGAGCCAATCTAAATGAACGCCTGTTGACTACGCACAACGTGAACGTCAGACAGTTCGGAAAGCTGTTCGATCGCCAGGTGGACGACCAGATCTACGGCCAGCCATTGTACATGTCCGGCGTTGGAATTCCCGGCAAGGGATCCCATAATGTAATTTATGTGGCTACGGTTAATGATAGCGTGTATGCATTCGACGCGGATGATCCGGCGGTGTCCACTCCCCTTTGGAAAGTCCATTTCACAGCGGGCAAGGACATTGTGCCGATCAGTCATAACGAAGTGGGTGGGGGCTGCACGGAGGGGTATGCGGATTTTACCGGTAATATCGGCATCGTCGGCACGCCTGTTATCGATCCGGAGACATCCACGATGTACCTGGTGGCCCGAACAAAAGAAAACGGGACTTTCCTGCAGCGACTGCATGCCCTCGACATTGCGGATGGCAGTGAAAAATGCGGCGGTCCGGTCGTTATTAAGGCCCAGGTTCCCGGCATCGGCGATGGGACCCTCGGCAGCGATGTTCCGTTCGACCCGCATACTCAGAACCAGCGTGCGGGGCTGCTGTTATTGAACGGCGTGGTCTACATTGCCTGGGCGTCCCATTGCGACACACGGCCCTATCATGGATGGCTGATGGGGTACGATGCCACCGATCTGCATCAGGTCGCGGTCTTCAACACCACGCCCAACGCGGGAGAGGGAGGCATATGGCAATCCGGGCAGGCGCCCAGCGCTGATGCGAACGGCTTTGTTTATGTGGTGACTGGCAACGGCGACCAGGATGGACAATACGGTGGCGTGGATTATGGACAGAGCTTCCTGAAACTGTCCACGGCAGACCATGGGATCGCCGTGGACGACTGGTTTACGCCTTCGAACTGGAAACAAATCAATGTCACCGATCTGGACGTTGGATCCACTGGCGTCTTGTTGATCCCCGGCGCCAACCGCATGGTGGGAGGCAGCAAACAGGGGCGCTTATATGTCTTAGACACCGGCCATCTGGGGCATACGGTC
>JBBRKX010000052.1:0-11339 GCA_038231675.1 Chthonomonadales bacterium
ACGCTGGTCCGATTAAAAGTGGTATCTCGATGTATGGAAATATCCCCATAATTACATGTTTCAATTCCACGCTGGTCCGATTAAAAGGCGCAATGAACTCAACATGGCGCGCACAAACGTACCGGTTTCAATTCCACGCTGGTCCGATTAAAAGGATGGTGCCGGACGGCCCAAAGGTCCCGCCCCCCTCATCATGTTTCAATTCCACGCTGGTCCGATTAAAAGATGCGACCAACTACGACTCCTTCATCGTGAACAACCGTTTCAATTCCACGCTGGTCCGATTAAAAGTCGCCAGCCGCCCCGGAGACGATTTTGAGAAACCCCTTTCGACGCGTCCAATCGAGTACTGCTACTGACAGGTTTCAATTCCACGCTGGTCCGATTAAAAGGCAGATCTGCGCCCACTCAGGAACGCGCTTAGACTGCAGTTTCAATTCCACGCTGGTCCGATTAAAAGGGCGCACGATCGGGACCGCACCCGCAGCCGTTCCGAAATAGTTTCAATTCCACGCTGGTCCGATTAAAAGGCACGTTAATCGTGGCCGAGCTGGGGATCGCCACAGGTTTCAATTCCACGCTGGTCCGATTAAAAGTGGATTAGCGATGAAGACATATAGAGTGGTATTGTCGTTTCAATTCCACGCTGGTCCGATTAAAAGCCTGAGCCATGCGAGACCTCGTGTTTTCGGGATGCAGTTTCAATTCCACGCTGGTCCGATTAAAAGGCCACATTTAGAATACATTGGCTTTGCATGACTGGATGTAGGGCATAGTGCGCTCTCTATATTCATTATAACGTATTTTCCCGCGATTTTGCTCCCAAGGAGTCGTCGGACTCTGCAGTGAGCGCCGGTTACCGGGGTCCGACGACTCCTTTTTGGGGCGTTTGTCCCGCCTTACAGGGCGTGAAAACGGAAGAAGAGTTGACGGGGATGAAAGCGTTTCCGGTTTACCTGGGGCCGGTCTTAGAGGAAGTTGGATACGGGCAGCTTTTCGTTCCCGATGATCTGGCGGTCCGTCCATCGTGTATCCCGCATGACCCATAACAGAACGTGATCTATTTCCGGATCGATGCACTTGTATAATCCGGCCTTCATGGCGGCAAGCTTCGATTCGGGCAACTCTCCTTCAAACACGGAGTTTTGCACGCGCGGCAGGTAGCGCTTTAGATAGCGGCAAACCTTTCCTACGCGCTCCACGCCGACGTCGTAGACGAGGATGATATACATTGGCTCTCTCCTTCAGGCGACGGCGGTCGCGGCCCTAACCTGCTCTTTGACTCTACCTGCGCCCCTCAGTTCCGAAGACTGAGGGTCTGGCTCACAGTGCTGTATTATCCGATGGGTGGCGCTACCACCAGGCGCGGAACGCATGATAGGTTTCGACGCCGGTGAGATGCCGGATCAGCTTGTAGCACTCCAGTCGGATCAGGTGACGGTACGACACATGTCTCCCTAATCGGCGATGCTTGATCGTTGCGTTCAGGCGGTCTTCCAGCGCCTGCAGAAAAAGCTTTTTGCCGGCGGTCGTCAGGTAACAACTTCCGAGACCGCGATCGAAATGCTCCGGCTTGAGTTGACCGGTATTGAGCAGTCGGAAAATCGCGCGATCGACGAGCATCGGCTTGAAGATCTCGGATAGATCGAGAGCCAGCGAAAACCGGCGCGCTCCTGGCTCGTGCAAGTACGAGATCGTGGGCGTAAGCTGAGTCCGGTAGATTTCGCCGAGGCAGACCGTGTACAGCACCGAGTTTCCAAACGAGATCAAGGCGTTCACCTCGTTGTCGGGCGGGCGGCGGACGCGTCGATCGAACTCCCATTCCCCGGTCAGGATATGCTGCCACGCCTGATAATACCGCTCCCGCATCTTTCCCTCGACGCCGCGTAACTCATTGACCCGTTCCTGACTGTCGATCAAAGCGGCGAGACTGGTGATCGTGGCGCGGATCTGTGCGAGTGGCGTGACGTCCTCCTCGAAAATCAGGTTCGACTCGATCGGATCGACGTCGGGTTGCGGCGCTTGCTCGGTCTCCAGAACGACAACCTGCTCCACGCTTGCGTCGATAAGCGATTCCAGTCCTGCGTCCTGGGGGATCGTCGGTCCGGCGGGAGGTTCGATCCCGATCTCACCAATGGGATCCGCATCGGCGTCGCCCGCGCCCGCTTCGCCCTTACGACGGTTGCTGTAGTAGGCGACGTTGCGGAGGATGGAATGGGCGGAGGCGCGCACAAGTTCGCGCACCAGGGCCAGGCGTCGGGCGGGATCGGAGTAGTGCGCCACTTGATGCACGAGGAGGTAGCCGGAATGCAGATATTCGCGCGGATAGTAGCTTCCGCTATAAAAGCCGTAGTAGTTGAAGACGTGGAGCGGAACTTTCTTGGTGGCGAGAAACGTCAGCGCCTTTGTGTTCAGATCCACTTCGCCGTACAGGTAGAGACTGTCCACATCCTCGATCGGAATCGGGCTTTTTTTGCCCTCGGCGTTCTCCATCACGAGGGTGTTGTTGTCGCGACGCAGACGTCCGTTGCTGAGCAGATAGTAGTTCTTCATCGAAGAGCCTTTCGAACGCAGACGCGGAGAGGCCGGAGCAGACGCTTTTGACGGACGGTCAGCCCCAGCAGAGTTCCTGGTAGGCGCACATCTTGCAGATCGGCATCACCTTCGCGACGACCGGCGGCACACTCTGTTCGCGAACGGCCTCGATCTGAGCAAGGATCTGTTCGACATCGGCCTCGTATGCGGGCGTGAGCGTAACGGTCTCGCGTCGCTTTTGCAGTGGGTAGTCGATGACGCCGGTGGTCTCGATCTCCTTGACATGCTTGAGATAGTAGAGGTAGTAGAGCAGTTGATAGAGCGTCGCTTTTTCGCCGCCCTTGCTCTTCTTGATCTCATGCACCTGGCCGCCATCCGTGAAGTCCAGCCGGATCAGGTTATCGATGAGGATATCCTTGCGCGGCTGAGCCGGATAGCTTTCCTGATGCAGCAGCTGACCGAGCGCCACGTTCTCCTGCCCCACCCCACCCGTGACATGCTCCTGCTCCATCCCATGACTGTACCACCACAGCTTCCGAGGACAGAGGACATAGTAATGCACCTCCGTCCCACTGATATGCAGTTCCTTAACAGAGCGGTTTCCAGCTTGCATTAAAAGCACCTCTTATCAAAAGAAGCTTGAATATGCTTACGGCCTACTTCCGGTTCATTCAGCAATCCAAGTTCATCATCATATCGGCGCGAAGCGTAATACACATGATTAACGTCATCCAGCGTCATCCATTCTTTCATCTGCATGTACGTGACTTGTGAGAGCGACACAATGAACTGGACCGCCTCATAGTATCGCTTATTCTCCACTGCTTCTCGGTAGGCTGCCTCAAAGCGCACGGGCACAACATTGTAGTTATCGAATAGATCGTAAAAGTCGTCGTCGCTGCCCGTATAGAATGGTCGGAGCCGACTGACGGTCTGGGAGAACGATTCGTAAGCAAGCTTGTACTTCTTCTCCTCGTCCTCCGTATAACCGCATGAATATGTGTTCCGGACCCAGTTGTTCTCCACATGAGGAAAGAGATTCTCTCCGTCTGGTGCATACTGGAGGGTAAGGGCAATTCGTTCCGGCGAATAAATGTACTTCACACGATTTTCGTTATAGAGTGTCGCTACGTGAACCGGCACAGGTTCACCGTGCTGATTCAGCCGATTGACACGTCCAAAACGCTGCAATAATGCGTCGACTGGGGCAATTTCAGTGTAGATGGTGTCAAACGATACATTCAAGGACACTTCGACGACCTGCGTCGAAATCACCAAATCGGCCAATGGAATCTGACGTCGTACATCATCAGGGTCGTCGGGAAACGCGACCAGCTCGTTTTCTTTTTTGGTGCGGTCGGCGCTTATAAACCTGCTATGGAGTAGCGCAACGGAAGGCACTGATTTTCGGACCTCTTCATAGAGAGATTGCGCTTGTGCAACGCGGTTGCAGACAACAAGCACCTTTTTGTCAGCTGCATCGGCGACAATATCCGGAATTAAACTTTCGAGCGTACTATCTGGATGTATATGAAGCCTATGCCGGGCGGTTTCAAGCAACCTTTCATCACGTTCATGACCGCGCTCCACCACTATAACGGGACACTCCCCAATTGCAGACTTTAAACGCTCCTTTAGAAATGTTGGAAATGTCGCGGACATAAACAGAAATCGGACTTTAAGAGCTGTCAATTGAGCCACGGCGATTTCGATTAAGGCAGCAACATGCGGATCGTAAGCATGTATTTCATCGAAGATCACTAATCCGCCAAGTAGTTCCGCCAACCCGATTTCAAAGAAGCGGCAGCCGAACATCAGCTTTAGCAACTGGTAGGGCGTCATAATTTTGATTGGTCGATAGAACTGTCGCGTCTGATCGACACGCACCTTGGCAAGGTCGCTGGCTGCTTCGTAATTATCCGTTTCAATTTCGAAGTGACGGGCAAATTCTTGCAAGGCCGCCCGGTGATGGATGATACCGACATTCTCTTTTCCAAACAGTTTTTCCAGCCGTTCGCCCATTTTATTGATGCTGGCCTGGTAGGGAAGGACGTAGAAAATGCGTTCGCCGCCCGAACGGTTTGCAAGCGCCCAATACAATGCGGCCTCAGTTTTACCGGAACCTGTGGGGGCTTCCAACAGTACAGAGCCGCGTATTTTCTGGAGACGTTCTTGAAAACCTTCGGCAGGGCGTATTTTTTGAGCTGATAGGAGCGTAAGCGGTACTCCCATGCGTGCGCTTGCAAGGTGAACAGCTCCCATCAATAGACCCCGCGCTAGGATCCAGGGTAATGTTTGTGCCGTCAAGCCATTGACGTTTTTCAGGATATCCTCCAGGGCCTCATTGGCAACATATAAGTCTGGCAACGCTAATGGATCATCCGGCAAGGGATGAGGTAAGGCAGGAATTAACTTCGCCTGTTGTGCCTCCAGAATGTACTCACGTACCCACTTCCACCATTGCCTCAGTTCTATTAATCTTTGCCGCCACTGGGGCAAGCCATTTTCTTCGAAATCCTCATGTGCATCCCCTCGACCTGTATGTTGAGTCAGTTTCGCGTCATCGAGCGTCTTATGATGAGACAAAACTGCTCCGACCATCTGTGGCTCGCAAACAGTATGCAAGCCAGAGGCCAGTAAGATTGCTGTTGATAGCGCTTCGTGCCTATGGGGCCAGCGTGGGCGCTTTTCCTTCGCTCCTTGATAGGTAACTACTGTCTGAAATCCATTTGCCGCCTTACCCAAGTCATGAAAGAAGGCGGCGATGCGCAGCATTTCGTAAAATGAAGGGTCTACTACTTCTGCAAGCGGAGATTCTAAAGCAGCAATCAATCCAGATACCGCTGCTACTACCTCCTCTGTATGGCACTTCAAGGTCATGGGAGGCTTTGACTTGGCCATGGGTTCATCAGCGATGTTCATAGTGTCAACACCTGCTTGTCGAACATAGGAACCGCTAAACCATCTTTAGAGCCAGCTTCTTGATAAAAAGAAGTCTCGCCGCTGTTTCTCATCACCTGACGACCTCGTGCCCAATCGACAATATGAAAAGGCCTTACACGAAGAGCGCCGCGAGTCGCCATATCAAAATAAGTCGGGAAACTTAATACTTGCGATTGGATTCCTTGTGCTGGAAAAGGGACCAGAACACCCGCAATGACAGGATCTTTAATCGGCTCAATCACGGTCGCCTGATAGTGGCTTACGTAAGCAACATCCTGTGAGCGTCCAAGTACAAGAGGATAGCGAGGCCGTAAGAACGCGACTGCAACTTCACCAGGACTTAAATATAAGACCAGCCGTGGGTTGAACAGGAATTGCCGAATGATCGGCGCTGATTTGACGGCATTCAGCTTATCGTTCCATTTTGGCCCTCCTTCCTCAAAGGATATAATTTTTTCGAGATCCTGCTGGATAGGAGGATCGTACTCGAATCGATAAGCGATCCATGATTCCTCCGGAGTGACCTCGCGTCCTACCGCAGCCGCAATAAGACCATATATCGTAGCTGGAGGAGGTATCGGCGCAGTAATTTGGTACCCCATCATTCCCGGTACGCGAAAAGATGCGGTATAAGCGCGCAATTCGATACGAACGGCTTCCATTTTTTACTCCGTGAGCAGCCCATCGCGCTCTGCCAATTCTGCTACGCGAGCTATCGTTTGACCAGGAGTACCAACCACAAAAGATACACCTCCAATACCAACATTCATGGCAGCAAGTACCTCTTGTTCGTTCGCTAGAATGCCAGGGCGGTAGCCAAAGTAGAGTTTTCTGTCTCCTATAAGGCGATCACTGTAATCCGTCACTACAGATGTGAGACGCGGGAGATTAAGCATTACCTTATCATCACCCATGGGGACAAATAAGTTTTGGAACGGTGCATTTCCGCCATCTAAGTAACCCATTAGCGTCACTACTGGGACCACATCCGAAAGGTTCCGGGTCAAATTAGCCCCGTATCGTAGCCGTGCTAACGCCTGTACCGTTTGGGCCACACGCTTCCGACGCTCGCCAATGCTTAAGCCTAATATACCTGGACGCAAATTCCCTTCAGATTCTTGCGTAACGGTGGCGCCATCTGACAACGGAGCATCTAGCGCGATGTCACGCATCAACCCGCACTCAAAGTGCCCCACATCCTGGAGACTAATAGTAAAGACACCCTGCATTAGCGCTGTATAATGCTCATGTTCAAACGGGACCATGTTCGGATTATCTACCGGCAAATCTCGCGAGAAATGACCAAAATCTATCGTAATAACCCGAGGTAGAACGGAAACTAACAAGCTATTTTTCAGCGGACTAACACGTCGTTGAGTTCCGCCGGAGACTTCATCCGCTACGATTGCCTCTGCCGCTACTCCCAATTCGTTTCCATCGAGCGCTAGATCGGCTGTAGACCCTGGGTCCGTCTTCTTCTGCTTCCCAGCCGACTTCTTAGCTTTTTTGGCTGACATATAGCCAAACATATCGTCATCCGGGTATTTAATAGGGTTGCCGTCTGTATAAGCGGACTTCGCCTCACGAGTAACAGGACTGGGCTGCCAACCGAAATCAGCGTAGAGTACCTCACGCCACCATCGGCGAAAAGCCTGGCCGGAAATATACGGATATGTCGCTTTGCCAATTTTAATTTGCTTAACGACGACCGCGTTATCTAGTATCTTGCCAGCATCATTTCCAGCATTATTCAATGCTGCGCCGTTAGCTTCGATTAGAATAGCGGCGGTTAAAACAGGGTAACTCATGGTGTCCTCCAACACAATCCAAGGTGGGTTATTAAGCGGATGTTTCTACAGCCTTTTCCGCTATTGGCTCGGCGTCGGGTAGGTCTACATCTCGTAAGGTAGTGTACAGGTAAGCCAATAGATAATCGCGCAAAAGGAAACTGGTTTGCGGGTGGTCCGGTGGGAATATAGAGATAAAATCATTCCAAGATAGAATGCCTCTCCGAACCGCGCGCAGCAACGTTCCTCGCTGTTCCGAAATTCGCTTTGATTGAGCAAGCCCCGTTGCAATTCTTTTGCCCAGGTCTACGTCAATCGCCAACTTAGCGCCCACCTTTTCCGTCAGCAGAATGAGAGGATGCTTTTCAATCGAAGTAGCAGATCCACTTTCATGCCAAGGTTTAAAAGGCTGGTCATGCACAGTCAGATTCTGGCGCTCATAAATGGCGGCAAGTAGATAATCACGTACCACGAAGGCCGCATGCCGATCATCAGGTGGAATAAGGCGTGCATACTCATCGAAAGAAACGAATCCCTGGCGATTAAGGCGCAATAGCGCCGAACTCGGGCCCTCCTTTTGCAACATCAGCGTACAATCAGCTACTTTTTCGCTCTCCGATATTCGCTCGGAGACAGCTTCGATATCGCGTATCAAACTGCCACTCATTCCAAGTACCTCCACTGCGTAAAGACTATGCATCTCCCAGCCACCCAATAATTTCGCGAGCTTATCTGGTTCCGGCCGTGTGCAACAAACCGAAACAAAGGCTTCACGCGCGAGCATCTTCTTTGCAACGAGCCAACCCAAATCGCGTTCTAGTACCTCGTGGTTGAAGCGTGTCATTGCATCAGGGATATAGCGCATCTTGCCAAAAAAGCCAAACAGTTGATGAGGAAGATCATGCCCCTCAATCTTGGGGCCGCGATTCTCATTCGAGAAAACATAAGCCGTTACAGGGTAGTTGACCGATTTGATCGCTTTCGACGATAATGCAGCGGAGTTCCTTCCTATTGTTAGCTCCCTTATGATAGCGACCAGAGCAACATCTACGCTACGGCTCGGAGTATTCCAATTACCAAAGAAGCCCAATCCCTTACCGTGCGATATGGCATCGTTCATAGATTGAAAAGTAAGGTTTGCGCAAGCAATAGCAATGTCTTCTTCAGCTGTGTGAACAAACCAGAAGAATCCAGTATTGTTCCCGCCTGTGCGTAACACTGAGAATGGAAAGAATTCAAGGGCAATGGCCGTAAATGCGCCAATTGCATGCCCCTGTTGCAGCCCCGGATGAAAATTACGCTTACCCTTGCTGTCAACGAGCGGGAACTCGTCGTTACCAACTCGCATAATGGCGACACTTCCATCGACGAAGCAGAATCCATATCCCATACCTGTCGATTGGCCCGCTATCTGTTGCTGGAAAAATTCATATTTGCGATGCACACGCGCACAATATTGGTCTCTTTTATTGCCTTCTCCCTTAACAGCAGGATTCGGCATGGGGCTGTTCGGGAAGATGACCGACATTTCGCTAGTCGCAAATACCGTCTCCTTTTTACCAATCAGTCTCTTCTTAAATGCGGCCGGGCTTGGCAAAATGCTCGTCAGTTTGCCAACGGCTCTTTCAACAGCATTGGCGTCGAGTTCAAGGAGTGTCGTAACATTGGCGGCCGCGCACATTCCAGCGATACCCGCGTCGACGAACGGATTACCTGTAAAGCAAAATTCAGCCATTGTTGACCTCTCGATCCGTGCTGCTTGCAAGCTCGATCATGCCGAATCCCGCGCTGTTCTTCTCGCCCGCGCCACAATCCCACATCAATTCCAATAGCGCCGGAGAGCCCGTCGCGGTGAAGGGAGCCTGCGCGCCCACGATGTTGATCTCCTTGAACCGCACCAGCTTTGTTCCCTCGCGATGCTTCGGGTCCGCCAGATACCGCGCGTCGAACGTCATTTCAAAGTCCACATCCCCCGCCTCGACGCCATGGAGCGCCCGATACTTGCGGAGCAGGTTTTTACGGACCGCCTGACTGAACGCCTCCCCTTCGCAAGGACGCAGATAACGCGTTCCCCCCGAAGGTTCCCGAACGCTCGCCACCATCGGCGACATGCAAAGGAACCGGGCCGATCCCGAACTGAAGTCCGGAGTGGACATCGTCTGCGCCTCCGCAATCGGAAGACGCTGCGCTCCGACCTCCAGCACGCCCGACGCCAGCAATCCCGTCGCAAAGTTCCGCAGGAAATCCTCGCGCGGCGAGCTGATCTGCCAATCCACCACGCCCGGCCCCAGCCACAACGTGCCGCCCATCACCTGCCGGCAGTGCCTCGGAGCGCGCAGGCCGGAAAACGCGAACAACTTGTAACGGCGCGATCCATCGTCGATCGCATACCCCTCCTGGTGCAGAAAGTCGGCGTACTCCGGATCCGACGATTTCAAAAATCGATAGACCACCCCCAAAAGCTCATGCTGCTGACTGATCGGAAAAGACATTCTGCGCTCCAGCGCGCAATGGACGATTAAACGCATGACAACTTCCTCTCCTGTCGCACCGCGATTCCGTGCGGTTTTCAACCTGCCTCATTGCATCCTGGCCCCATTATGACAAGCGCAACTGAACTGAGCCTTCAGCCAGGGTCAATCCAAATAAATTTCATAAAGTTTTTTCGCCTCCTTAGCAAACTCCTCGCGAAGCCCCGCCGGTTCCAGCACCTCCGCCTCCGAGCCGTACGCCATCAGCCAGCGCTGAACCTCCGCCATGCCCGCCACATGCAGCGTAATGATCAGCGCCCCGTCCGGCAACTCCTCGATCTGCTGACTGGCATGATACGTTCGCTCACGGATCCAGCGCGCCTGATACGGCTTAAAGCGAACGCGCACCCGCACCGGCTCCTCGCCATGATGCACTCCCAGCGCCCTTTGCAGATAAGCGTCCAGATCGAAGCCCTCTTTACGGACAAACGCCGCGTCGCCCGGCAACAGTCTCCACTCCCGAATCCGACTGATCATGAAATGGCGAATATCCCCGCGCAGTTCGCACCAGCCGATCATGTACTTTTCACCACGATAGTTCAGGAGATGGTAGGGATGAATCGTGCGTGTGGTCACCTCATCCTTATGCGCTCCCCAATACGTCAGCGTCATTTTGTGACGCGCCGTCACCGCCTTCCGGCAATCCACCACCAGTGGCTCGAAGGCAGCGCCCGAGCTTGCGGAATGCACCGCCCCCTGAACCGTGTCGAAAAGATCCCCTTCCGGCCGAGCCGGCGCCAGGCGACGATAAATATGCTCCACCACGCGCGCGTCCGAGGCGTCCAGATACTCCATGGCCGCCAGAAACATACGGCGCAGCGCGGCCGCATCCGTCTCCGACAACGCCATAAACGGCAGCATATACGTAGGTTCCGAATACATCCAGCCGTTGCGATCGACGTCGCGCACGATCGGAGCGTTCAGCTTCTCCTTGAAATGCTTGATATCCGCGAACGCCGTCCGCTCCGTAACCGCAAACATCTCGCTGATAGTCACTTCATTCGGGAACTGATGCGTGCGGATCAATTCATCGATCTTATAAATGCGTTCTATCTGTGACATAGTTTTTGACCGTCCATGCATAAAACGATGCGTACTGAAACGATCAATTCACCAGGCAGGCACAGATGTCCTTTTCTATCTCCCCGGAGTCCTATCCCCCGGCCCCGTTCCCCACGGGGAAGGGGTGACCCGAGTGATCGCCATCGTAGACTTACTCCATAAGGAAACCTAACGCTGCAGCTTGCCCATCCGCTTCTTCAATTCGTTTCGCGGGACAGATTTGACCGCCTTCCTAGCTTTGCTCCATAAGGAGATCCAGCCCTTAAATAGCGGCAATAAACGTGAGGATGAGGGTCTCTTTCCGAGAAGCGATTCAGGAAGAAGAGATAGATCTCAGTTGACTGTGATTCGGAAAGGTCGCAGTAAATTGCATTGTGTTTCGTCAACCGGGTGCGCCGAGCGTTTTGGGCAGTAACTTGCGGATCTTCTGACGCACTTTCTCGGGCAGATCCAAGAGAACATAGAGGAGCGCCTTGGTTTC
>JBBRKX010000053.1:0-11227 GCA_038231675.1 Chthonomonadales bacterium
GATCCGAGCGACTTCACGCCGCACCGGATCGAAGCCGGACAGAACCACTGCTTCGGGAGTATCGTCGATAATGAGATCGACCCCCGTGAGAGTCTCGAACGCGCGGATATTGCGCCCCTCGCGCCCGATGATCCGGCCTTTCATCTCATCGCTCGGCAACGGCACGACGGAGACCGTGGTTTCCGAGGTTTGATCGACCGAACAGCGCTGAATAACGTCCGTGACGATCTTTCGCGCGCGGCGCTCGCCATCGTTCTTCGCCGCCGCCTCGATGTCTCGGATCAGCTTTGCGGCTTCGTGTCGCGCATCATCTTCCACCGATTTCAAGAAGATTGCCCGCGCCTCTTCCGTGGAAAGCCCGGAGAGACGCTGCAGTTCCTGCTTTTGTATGCTCAGCAACGCCTCCAATTCCTGCCGTCTGGTTCCTAGCTCCGCCTCGCTATGCTGAACTACTTTTTCTTTGCCTTCCAGACTTTCGGCACGGCGATCCAGACTTTCTTCTTTCTGTCCCAGTCTTCGCTCAAGTCTCTGAATATCGGCCCGTTTGTCCCGGTTTTCGTTATCGACTTCCGCGCGTAGTCGGTACGCTTCTTCCTTTGCTTCCAGGAGCGCCTGCCGCCGCGATGCCTCCAGTTCCTTCTGAGTCTCCTCCTTCAGACGCTGGGCATCGGCAAGTTGCGGCTTCACCAATTCGGATATGCGGGCTCGCTCCCGCGTCTCCATAGGGCCAATTACGTATTTTTTTGCCAGTGCCACGGCCGTCAAACAAGCGACCGCGGCCACAACAACAAAGAGTGTCACATACAACAAGATATAGAGCAACCCTCACCTCCAGACAGTGGTTTTGGGCAAAACGTAGCCTCTGTCCGAGATTGAGCGAGGTTAACGACATGGCGACGCGCGTTCCCTTCGCCTGTTTCCGCAAACAATCCTCCGGTCAGGCACAGCGAAAAGGACGCCACGGGTTCGGTTATAATGACGAGAATGCGCACGCCCACCCTATCGATAAACTGGCCAGAAAGCAGACCCCAACGGATGATTCTATGAGGGTCTATTCATGTTAAGAAGGCGCACCGCCGGATAGCGGGGCATCTTACTCAACCCTGCGGCTCAGAAAGTTAGTCTGTATTCGACGTCAGCGCGCCTAATACCTGCGTGATTATATCCCATGAAAATCCCCTGCGCTGTAAAAAGCCCGCCACTCTTCGTTTTTCCGTTTGAAGGGTCTCACGGTCGGTTTCCTCGCCCGGCTGCAATCGCCAGCGAGGCGTCGCCGCTTCCAGCGCCCGACGGTATTCCGACTCGGAATCGATCTCTCCCACGGCGGCTTCGATGACCGTCTTTTCGATCCCTTTCCGGTTCAGCTCGGCGCTCAAACGGCGGCGGCCGTATCGCTTCCGGTCCGCGCGATCCGCTACCCAGTCATGGGCGAACTGCTGGTCGTTCAGCCAGCCCTTGGCCTCAAGTTCGGCTATCACGGCCTGGACGATATCCTCGGGACAATCGGCCTTCTCCAGTCTGCACTGAATTTCATACCTGCTACGCGCGGAGACACCCAGGAAATGGCCCGCGATCGCTCTTGCTCTTTTCAAAAGGTCACTTTCCGCCATGCCCTTCTGTCGCGTTTCGGCGGATTGCATGAGCAATTCCTCGATCACCTTTCTCAAGGCTTCCATTTGCGCGTTATTTTGCGTTGTGTCCGATGCGTCCTCTCGATCCATAAAGCGTTCCTTTCCAAAACAAAAACCTGAAAATCGAGTCAGAATTTCCCCAACGCGAGCGATCATTGCGCTCCGCGAGGCAACAGGGAATTTCCCCATATTGTGGAGTATACTTAGACATCTTCCGCTCAGGTCGGAACGGTAAAGAGCATCACCGGAAGGGAACCGCTAAATGAATATCGTCATTCTGGGCTGCGGGCGCGTCGGCTCCACCTTGGCACGATTGATGCATCGGGACGGACATTCCGTAACCATCATCGATCTCCAGAGCGAATCGTTTCGCAGGCTGGGCACGAAGTTCAAAGGCAACCGCATTGTGGGCACCGGCATCGACGAAGACGTCATGAAACGCGCGGGCATCGAAAACGCACAGGTTTTTGTGGCGGTGACCCAGGGCGACAACCGCAATATCATGGCTGCTCAGATCGCCCAGCATGTTTTTGAAGTCCCTAAAGTGATCGCGCGCATCTATGATCCCATCCGCGCGGATCGTTATCGTCAACTCGGCATTGTAACATTATGCACCACGACGATCGCCTCCGGATTACTTCGCGACTTCGTCAGCACAAATGAATGGGGACTGGCAAAGGACTATTCCGAGGAATATCTCACGCTTAATGTATAGATCGAGGATGAATCCATGTATGTGATCATAGTCGGCGGCGGCAACGTCGGTTACTATCTGGCGAAGACCCTTGCCGCAGCACGTCACGAAGTGCTCCTCTTGGAAAAAGATCGGGCGCGTTACCGCACTATATCGGAGGAGCTGGGCGAGATCGTAATGCAGGGCGACGGCTGCGAGGTCGCTCAGCAAATGGAAGCAGGCTTTGGCCGCGCGGACGCCGTGGTCGCGGCCACGGGAAGCGATGACGATAATATGGTCGTCTGTCAGATGGCGAAGATGGAGCACAATGTCCCCCGCACCATTTCGCGCGTCAATGACCCGCGCAACGAAAAGTTGTTTCATAAGCTTGGAATCGACGCCACCGTAAGCTCTACCAAGATCATCTATAACCTGATCGAACAAGAGGTCGGCGGCGGAGAAGTCATCCCTCTCGCCGCTCTCAGCCGGGGCAATATCGAGATCGTCGAGATCGAGGTCGGCACGAAATCTCCCGTGATGAATATTGAGATCCGAAACCTCGAACTCCCCAAAGACGCCCTGATCATCTCGGTGATTCGAGATGGGCACGCCATTCTTCCCACGGGAGAGACGCGATTTGCGCTCGGCGACAGCATTATCGCCCTGGTCGGCGCGGATCAGGAGCCCGAGCTAAGGCTTGCCTTCGCGGAACACTCCTGAGTTCCGGTCCGCGCATTTCATACTATCGTGTCGCCGGCACGCGCTCGCCGCACCCGGATGAGCGCATGGGAAAGCAGCCAGCATGAGCAACGATGACGTGGATCGCAAAGAGCAGGAAGCACGGGAGAGCGTGCCTTCGCTCACCGAGTACGCCGAGCGCGTGATCGCCGAACGGCTGGACAAAATGGTGTCGCTCGCGGAAGATGTCCGCAAAAACGAAGCTACCGAACCCGTTCATCAGATGCGGGTGTGGTCTCGAAGGACGCGCGCGGCTCTGGAGATATTCGAAGCTTGCTATCCCGGAAAAGCATTTCATGCGCTGGAGCGCGAAGTCAAGAGGGTCACCGGAGCCCTTGGCGAGGCGCGTGATCTTGATGTCATGATCGAAAAATTGGTGGATCGAGCGGAAGCTCTCACGGTCCCACAAAGATCAGGGCTGGAATCGTTTGTGGAAAACCTCCGTCAGCAGCGAGACAAGGGACAACATAACGTTGCCGACGCCGTGACTCATCTCGAGCAAAGCGATCTGAAACATAGCTTTACCTCGATCGCCGCAAAGCAGAACGCGCCGCGCCACGGTTCCAAGCGAGCGCACGGAACGAATGCCCATGGCTAAGGCGAACCCGATCATCGGCATGGATGCGCGGGCGTCGCTGTTTATAAACGCCTCCCTCATTCTTCAGACACGCACCAGCGAGATGCTTGCTTATGAGCGCTACATCGCGGAGCCCGACCGCGTTTATGAATTGCATCAGATGCGTATTGCAGCCAAGAGGCTCCGTTATACCCTCGAAATCTTCCAGGGGGCGTTCGAGCAGTTCACGACGCTGGGCAAGCCGTACGGCGTGGTGATCGAAGAGATCAAAGGGCTTCAGGAGCATCTGGGCGATCTTCACGATGCGGACGTGCTTCTGCCTCAGCTCACCGAACACCTTGGCGCTCTGGTCGCGTCTGGTTATAGAAAAGATAAAAGCGGTGATCCGGTAGTGGGCGTTCACCATGTCGATTTTGACGCCTGTCAGGGAATGATCACCGTGTGCCAAGAGATCCGTTTCGCACGGGATCGAACCTATCAGAAACTGCTGCGTAATTGGGCAAGGCTGCAGGAAAAGGGCTTCATCAATAATCTGCATACGTTGTTGCAGGAAGCCATCCGCCAGACGATGCCCGAGGCCGAAAACGAAACTTCTGAACAGGTCGGCTCGCCTATGGCGCTCGCCACAGACGGCAAGAAGAACGCACAATTCGATGAGGGTGCCCATGGAAACGAAGTCCAACACGAACCCGTCACCAAAAACGGCGCGGCCCCACGCCCATCCATCCGACGCACCCGATCAAAACGGGCTCCCGGAAATAACTAAGCCTCCGCAGACGCTGGCGGACATTCCTGGCCTCGGGCCCATTCGGGTTCGTGCTTTGCAAAAGGCCGGCATTACCGATCTCCCTGGCATCCGGAAAGCCTCGATCGAAACGCTGCTCGCCGTTCCCGGTATCAGCGAGATCAAAGCGCGCCACATCATGGATTTTCTTGCCCACTGTGCGCCGGAGACCACCGAACCCAACCCGTCGGTGCGGCCCGCAAAAAAATCTTCTTCTGATCCCACAGCAGAGGGAAAAAGAGACAAGCCCAGAAACAAGCCGGCGCGGTCCGAAAAAAAGCTTTCCACGGATGTGCCTACTGCGGAAGACGTGCCCCAGGCCGATGAGTCGGCTGCGGAGTCCCCGCTAGAGACGATGGCGCACATGGCCCATGATAGGGCCGCCCATCTGCTGGTCAGCGACCGTGCCGCCGACTTCCGGCCCAAGCTGATTAAGGAACTTGTGCGATTTACCAGACTGGCGGGAAATGTCCTCCAAAAAAGCGCCGATATCTCCCCAAAGGAGCGGGACCGCATAATAAAGCGCGTTCGTCGCGCATGGGAAAGCCTGTCCCCGGTGGAAGGCATTGCGGATTTCGATCGTAAGGCCCAATCCCGTCTTGCCGAAGAACTGGCCGAAGTCAATGATCGGATCGAAAAAGTCGAGGGGGATCGTGATCGGAAGTCGGACCATGGCGATGGGCAGTGATCCTGGAAGCCCGCACGCCGAATCGGGCCGATTTGCAGCGATCGACGTCGGCAGCAACACGGTTAAGATGATCGTAGTCGAAATTGAAGAGGGTCGGACGCGTTTGGTCGATGAACGGGCCGCCACCACGCGACTGGGCGAAGGAATGGAAGCGCACGCGCATCGCCTGCGCGAAATCCCCATTCGGCGCACGATCGAAGCCCTGACGGAATTTACGGGCGTTGCGAACGCGCACGGGGTGACGCGGATCGCAGCGGTCGGAACAGCCGCTCTTCGAGAGGCCGAAAACCGGGAGGATTTTCTGCGTCGGAGCCGGGATATATGTGGATTGGATGTTGCCGTCATTCCCGGCGAGGAGGAGGCCCGGCTTTCTTATCTTGCGGTTCGGCGAGACGCGCATTGGAGTAAGCGTGAAGAACTTGTCGTGATCGATATCGGCGGCGGAAGCACCGAGATCGTCGTTGGAAAGGCGGGCGAGGACAAGATCTCGGCCCGAGTCAGTATCAAGGCCGGCGCGGTCCGGTTGACCGAAACCTATCTGAAATCGGACCCGCCCACCATTGCCCAACTTGCGGCGGCAAATCATGCCATGAGCGAGGCCTTCGCGGAAGCGCACCTGGACACGCGATGCGTCTCCACGGATATACAGGTTGTGGGTGTTGGCGGCACGCTGACCAATCTTGGCTCGATCGACCTGGGTGGCCGTGGCGACCAGACCCTGCATGGCCATACGTTGCGCGCGGACAATCTGGAAATGCAGATGGCGCTTTTTGCTTCCCGAACGGTGGAGGAGCGCAAGCAAATTCCGGGGCTCGATCCACGCCGCGCGGACATTATCCTGGGCGGCGCGATCCTGCTGGCCCAGGCGCTGGCCTTTCTTGGCAGCGTCACAGTCGATGTCAGCACGCGTGGTTTGCGATGGGGATTGATCTACGATCGGTTCCTATGAAATAGGTTCCTGTAACGAATGAGCCGGAGGTCCGAGGATCACCGGCATTCGAGCGAGCGTGGTCTGCGGGTGTCGGATTCCTTTCCGGCGCAGTCGCGGCAACAGCGTGGGAGTGTTATGGACGCAAAACTAAATGCCATTCTGGAACTTGCCCGTCGTTATGATTATGATGCCGGCCATGCACATCAGGTCGAATGTCTGGCGGGCACGCTTTTCACCGAATTGACCGCCCTCCACATGCTCAGCAGGCAGGACCGTAAACTGCTGGAATATGCGGCGATCCTGCACGATATCGGCTACTTCGTCACCTCGCGAGGACATCATCGCCACTCCTTGCAGATGATCATGATGGAGCCGATGCCCGAGTTCACGCGAGATGAAAAAACCGTGATCGCGAATATCGCGCGGTACCACAGGAAAGGCCTGCCCAAGGTCGAACATACCGCTTTCGGCATCCTTTCCGAAGAGGACAAGCAGCGCGTTCAGCTTATGGCTCCGCTCCTGCGCATCGCGGATGCGCTCGATCGATCGCATCAAGGCGTCGTGCAAGAGCTGGTTTGTGAAATACGCGACGACGCGGTGATCCTCTTTGTCGGCACGGATGCCGATATCACGACCGAAGTGGCCGCCGTGGAACGGAAAGCGGATATGTTTCGCCAGGTCTTCCGGAAAGACATTCAGTTGCACGTATTGCAGCCACGTTTGCCTGGAGCGAACGTAGAGCCGGAATTTGCATTCGAGGGGGCAGTTTGAGCCACGTTTTCGCCGCGATAGATATAGGAACCAACTCGATCCGCCTGGCCGTGGTGCGGGTCGAAGAGGATAAACGGCTGACAACACTTGCCGTGCATCGGGAAGTCGTTCGCCTGGGAGAAGGCGAATTCGAGACGAACCACATGACTCCGACCGCCATCGCCCGTGGAGCCCTCGTATGCTCCAAGTTTGCAGATGTCGCACGGGGGTTTGGGGCGAACGAAATCGTTGCGTTCGCGACCTCCGCCGTCCGCGAAGCCGAAAATCGGGAAGATTTTATCGACCAGGTCCGACGGGAAGCGCAGATCGAAGTGCGCGTCATTTCCGGCGTGGAAGAGGCGCGGCTCATCTGGCTCGGGGTTTCCAGCGGGATCGACCTGGGGGAGCGAAGAGCGGTCCTGATCGACATCGGCGGCGGGAGCACCGAAGCAATCGTCGGCAACTCCGCCGGCTATCTAATGCTCGACAGCATGCGACTCGGCGCCGTCCGACTGACCGAACGTTTTTTAGAGGATGGGGGTCCCGTCAGCCCGGAGCGATACGAAAAGATCAAGAAACACGTCCTTGGCGTGGCTTCCGTGGTCATTCGTCGCGTCCGGCAAGAAGGGTTCGAACTGGCGCTGGGAAGCGCCGGCACCATTAACGCGCTCGCGGAAATCGTGGCGCGCAGGAACGGCGAGCCTTCCGTGGGCAGCCAGCGCAACTATTCCTTTCGCTTCGCGGATCTGAAAGACACGGTTCAGATGCTATGCCCGATGACGCTTGAAGAACGTCGCGCGGTGCCCGGCATGGACGCCAATCGGGCGGAGATCATCGTTGGTGGAGCGGTCATCGTGCTCACGCTGATGGAGGCTTTTGGCGCGGACCGCATGACGGTAAGCGATCGCGGACTCCGCGATGGCATCCTTCTCGACCATCTGCTGAAAGAGCAGGAGACACGCGAGCAATTTGAAGCCCTTTCGGTGCGTCATCGCAGTATTTTGCAGCTTGCAAGATCCTGCAATTATGAGGCGGAACACGCGCAAACCACGTCGCGCCTTTCCTTGCGGCTGTTCGAGGAACTTCTGAAGCTCAAACAACATGAATATGGCGATCGCGAGCGGGAACTGCTCCACTATGCCGCGCTTACGCACGACATCGGCACTTTTCTTTCGCACTCCAACCACCAGAAGCATGCTTACTATCTTATCCGCAATTCGGATCTGCTTGGCTTCGACGATTTAGAGATCGACATCATCGCGAATGTGGCGCTTTACCATCGGAAGGGTCTGCCGAAGAAACGTCATGAGAATCTCGCGGGGCTGGACCGAGCGGAACGGCATACGATCGGCGCTCTCGCGGCGATCCTTCGTCTGGCGGAAGGATTGGATCGAGGTCACCTCGGTCAAGTCAAAGACGTTCGTATCGAGATCGATCGCAATCCCCGACGGTTTGTCCTTACGCTTCTCTCCGATTCCGACTGTCAGATGGAGATCTGGGGCGTTCAGAACGGTAAGGACCTCTTCGAATACGTCTTTGGAGCGCCTCTCACCGTCGTGGTGGAGCCTCTTTCCCGGGGGAACAAGCCCAGGCGAAGCGCCGCGAGCAGCAAAAAGTAAGACCAGGTTGGTTCCGGATGTTTCCCGAAGCGTCACCGTTTCTGAAGACGCATCGCGATTCCGTTCTTCGGCCTCAATGTAAGGAGCGGCTCAACGGTCACTTTCTGGTTCGGCAGCAGATGAAAGCGCCATTGCTGTCCCAGCGTCGCCAGCAACAGGATCCCCTCCATCCACGCAAACCCTTCGCCGATGCAGATGCGGGGTCCCCCGCCGAACGGGAAATAAGCAAAACGCGGGCGCGGAGTTTCCGGTTCGGTAAGCCAGCGATCGGGCATGAAACGATCAGGCAGCGGGAAATAGCGGGGATCACGATGCATGACGTGCTGGGACATGAATACGACCGCCCCGGCAGGCACTTCGTACTCGCCCAGAGAGTAGTCGGCGAGAGCTCGGCGCGCGACCGCCCATACGGGAGGGTACAATCGCATGGACTCCGCAAACACGGCGCGTGTGTACGGCAGGTTGGCGACGTCTTCCGAAGTGGGCAATCGTCCCTCCAGCACGCTTTCGATCTCCGCAGTTAATTTCGCTTCCACATCCGGATGTTGGGCCAGCAGATACCATGTCCAGGTAAGCCCATTCGACGTGGTCTCATGACCGGCAAGAAAAAGGGTCATCGCCTCGTCACGGACCTGATCGTTCGTCATCTCGCCCCCATCCGCTTCTTCACCGTGCGCCAGAAGCAGCATGGAGAGCAGATCTCCATTGTCGTCTTTGGCGGCGCGATGCTCCTCGATCAAGCGATAGATGACGGCATCCAGGCGCTTTCGCGCGCGATCGAAGCGGCGGACTGCGGGAACACGAAAAGGCAGTTTTTGCAGAAAAGGAGCATAGGGACGCAGCATCCACTCGAAGGCATGCATCGAGTCCGTCATTGCTTCGCCTATCTCAGCCGCTTCCGCTTCCACATCCGTGTTGAAAAGGGTCTTGCCGACGATGGCAAGAGTCAGCCGCATCATCTCCGCCGCGATGTCGATATGCTCCCCCTCCCGCCACCGCGCACGTGTGCGTGCCGCAAGCTCGACCATCGTCGCGCCATACGCGGCGATGCGCTGACGATGAAACGCGGGCTGCACGAGGCGGCGCTGTCGACGGTGGAAGTCGCCCTCGCTCGTGACCAATCCCTCCCCGATCAGGCGCTTGGCGATAGTGAGCGCACGCCCTTTATGGAAATTACGATGGTCCCGCACCAGAACGTTCTGGATCAGCTCCGGATCACTGATGAGATACAGTCCGGATGGACCGCCGCCCAGATACACGATATCGCCATGCTCGCGCGCCATCCGAGCGAGGTAACCGAGCATATCTCCTCGCATTTGCATCAGGCTTCCACCCGGAATCCGGCTTTTCGGCCCTGGAGGCAATCTTCGTGTGCTCATCTGGTTTGTCTTCCTGGCTGAAGCAACGTTTTCAACGGCTCCCCTGATAGGAGCAGATCCATTCGCAGGTCGTATGGAGCGATCAATCCGCACTCTGTTCCCGTTGCGGCGTAAACGACAATTCCCGCTTTCTGGCTGGAAACCAATCGTCGAAAAGGCTATAAAGAGCCGGAATAACGATCAATGTGAGCACCGTGGAGACCAGCAATCCGCCGATCACGACGATCGCCATGGGAGCGCGAATCTCGGAGGCCCGTCCAAGCCGCAAGGCCACGGGAAGCATTCCAACGATTGTTGCCGTCGTGGTCATGAGGATAGGTCGAAGACGCGTCGCGCCCGCCTCTTCGATGGCTATGTTCCGCTCATTGCCCCGCGCCCGCAGGGTGTTCGTATAGTCGAGCAGAAGGATCGCGTTCCGCCCCATCAGCCCGACGAGCATGATGACGCCGATGGCGGCCACCAGCGACATGGTCTCCCCCGTGAGCACAAGCGCGCCGAGCGCGCCGACCAGCGCCATGGGAAGCGTAAACATGATTACGAACGGTGTGCCCAGATTGTTGAAGAGAGAAGCCATGACCATATAGACCAGGATGATGGCCATAATGAGCGCGCTCGCAAAGTACACTGCGTTCTCATTCAGAGTCTCCGCTTCCCCACCCCAATGGATATCGATGCCGGCATGCGGCAAACGATCGAGCGCTTTTTGAATCGTCTGCTGCGCGTTTCCGAGCGGCGTGCCGGAGGCGAGCCCCGCGCTCACCGTGACCATGCGTTGCCCATTGTTTCGATCGATATTTGTTGGGCCGACCTGCTTCAATACGTCCGCTATCTCCGCGATCGTAATCGGCTGGCCAGGCGGCCCGCTTCCCGACATGGGAGCGGGGGCGACCACAAGGTTGCGCAGCACCTCCACGGCATCGCCCGAACCACGCGTGAGTCGGACCCGCAGGGGAATTTCCTTGCCGTCTTCTCGCAGCACCATGTCCGTGTTGCCGGATACGGAATCGTGCATGATCTGGCCGACCAGGTTCGCGGGAATGTGAAACTGCGCGGCGCGCCGTGCATCGACCGTTACCTGCACCTCCGGCTTGCCGCCGCGCGCCGAGATGTCCGGGTCCATTACGCCAGGGATCGCCGCGATGGCGTCGCGCACCTGGACTCCGAATTCCGTCAGACGGTTCAGGTCGGCGCCGCGAAGCTGGATCTCCACCGGCTGCGACAGACCTTCCACAGCCCGCACGGCCGCAACGCTCGCGCGACCATTGGTCTCCCGTGTGATCTTTACAATCGCCCGCCGCATATCGGTCGCAATGGCCTCGTCGGAACGGGTGCGCGCATGGGATTGCCCCGCCAGCCCGAACAAGTCTCCGAGCGCGCTGGCCGTGTCCTTGAGCCGGACATTGATCTGTGCGTACTGCTCCCCGCGCTGTGGGATCGCCCCGAAGCCGCCGAGGATC
>JBBRKX010000054.1:0-11030 GCA_038231675.1 Chthonomonadales bacterium
GGCCGATCCGGGGGAGCTCGAACGCATCCTTAAAAGCGGAGCGGAGCGAGCGGGCGCCGTTGCCGAAGAGACGATGCGCCAGGTGCGGGAGGCCATGCATCTCGACTGATGAGGCCGGCTGCATTAGTAATGCACTATGAGCCAGACAGACTCGTTCAGCAGGAATAGATTTGCGCGGCCGCTGCTCTGGGCCGCCCTGCTGCTTGCCTGCTTCGGCGCGGTGGGCGTTTTCATCGCGCACTTCGCCGCGGAGGGGCGCAAAAGATCCCAGATTCAGACCGATCCGGCGGTCGCCACCGCGTGGCTGCTGGGAGTCACCCACGACTCGAACACGCCCTTGATCCGCGGTTCTCACCTTCAAAAGTGGCTCAACACACACAACATCAAGTTTTTTGGCGAATATCGTGAACTGCGCACGCGCTTCAACACCGACCCGGACGGGCTTGAGTTCTGGTTCGACTACGACAGCCATGTTCCCGGTCACCCCTTGCTCGAGTGCCATCGCATCGGAAGAACCGCATTTATCGACGACCTCGGCCAGCCGTATCATGGCTTCCTCGACTTTCAGGGCAAGAGCATCGGCATCTATCTCCCTGGCTACGATCACGCGGCGCACCGCCTCACATGCACGATTCACTGGATGCCGCGTCGCCCGGATCTTCCCACGCCGGTATCGCTTCCCATGGTGTTCACCGTCGATCTTCCGCCCGCCCGCCGTTTGCTCCCTCCGTTCGAGGCCCTCCCGCGCGGGCCTGTTTCTCAGACGATCCAGGGCATCACGGTAATCGCGGATGCGGCGCGTCTGAGCGCGCCGTTGCTCGGCGTCGGCACCACCGGCCAGCGGAACCTCACCTTCCGACTCAAGGTGCTGGGCGGCCAGCTTGCCAATAGCAATGTCTTCCAATTCGGCCCTATCTCCACCTCTCTTTCCCCCTCGACATTCCGGCTCTTCGGTTCGGGCGCTCCGCTATCGATGCGCGGTGGGCCGTTCGGGCAGGGCAGCGTTTTCCGCTCGCGACTCTATCGGCGGGCTTTCTCCCCAACGGTGGGCAGACCGATCGAGATCACCGATCCCTATGGGGTTTCGCTGATCTCAGGTGGCGAAATGCTTACGCCGCTGTCCGCAGACGATACCTCACGCGAACGCGGCGAGGACGGAACGGCATGGATGGCGCCCGTCAACGGCGGTGGTCACGGCACCACCGCCATTCGTCTCCAGTGCGATGTGCTTCCCACCGGCGCCACTTCTCCCAATTCCGCAGTCCACTTCGACCTGACCCTCCCGGTCCAGACTGGCGACGAGATCTAACGTGACCCTGAGCAACCTGAGCAAGGATTAGAACGGACAGATCGCGAATAGATGCCTGCCCCTCCCTGGATCGGCAAACTCAAGACGCAACGCTTACGTCCCGACATCGTCCTCACCCTGAAAAATCTGGCAGGCTTCTATAAAGCACGTGGCCGAGCCATCGAAGCCGAAACGCTTTTTCAGCAGCTATCCGCGCTTCAATAGTGTTTCCATACCAGTGTTGATCTTATCCGTACCCAACTCAGCAAAAACAGGCAGGAAACAACTGCTAAGCGGCGAATAAAGCAGGAATACGCTGCCGGGCCGGTAAGTCTCCGGAAAGCCGCCAGGGAGTTAAAGAGGAATATGACACGCTTCCACATACTTCACCTCACGGACCTGCATTACGGCCTGACAGGGCAGGAAGCTCTGTTCCCGAATATACGGGAAGACTTCTTTGCCGACCTGGACGTGCTGCTGAACCGGGTTGGCGCCATAGATATAGTCCTCTTTTCCGGCGACCTTGTCCAGAGCGGCGCGAAGGAGCAGTTTGTGCGCCTTGCGCAGTTGCTAGAGGCGCTATGGAAGCGCCTCCGAGTTCCGAATTCGCCCGATCCTATTCTGCTGGCCGTCCCCGGGAACCATGACATTGCCCGGCCGAAGCCAAACCTACCAGAGGTTGTAGTCCTTCAGGACCTCGCCACTACCAACCGGGCGGAGGTATGGGAGGATCTCCTGCGACCGGCGCCAGCGGGCCGATACCGCAAGGTCCTCGACAAGGCATTCCGGGAGTATCGCGGTTGGTGGGACGCCTGTCCGTACACGGGGAAAGGTCGTACGGATTTTCAGTACGATGCAGGCCCGCTTCCAGGGGATTTCTCTGCCGCCCTGGAGAAAGATGGCGCGCGACTGGGGATCATCGGCCTGAACTCTACCTTTCTTCAGTTGACCGGCGGCGATTATCAGGGCAAGCTGGCCCTGAGTTTGAATCAGTTCCACCAGGCGACCAAAGACAAAGGCGCAGGCTGGTTTCAGGACAATATAGACGCCTGCCTCCTTATGACCCATCAGCCGCCGGATTGGCTGGTTCCCGCAAACCGCAGTGAGATTTTCAGCGGTGAGATCGATATTCCCGGTAGGTTCGCCGCGCACTTCTGCGGGCATATGCATGTGCCTTCGGCAGAGGCGCGTGCGCAGGGTTGGTCGCAGCCCCGGCGCGTGCTGCGGGGCGGCTCCCTCTTTGGCCTGGAGACCCATCCGGACGGCAGTAAGCAGCGCATTCACGGTTACGCCGTTTGCTCTATCGAACTGCCCGCCGGCGCGGCACGGGGCTCCATTCGCGCCTTTCCAAGAATCGCGACACGCCAATCCGGCGGTCACCTCCGTTTCGACCGGGATGTAACGTTCAACCTGGCCCGCGAAAGTGACGATGGCGGCACGCCAGCCGAAGAGTTCGAACGATTAAGGAGCCCCTCTATGGGCGACAATCAGGCTAACGGAACTGACTCACCCACAACAATTTCGACCAACCTTTCGGTGGATCGGGACGCATTCCTAAATGCTCTTTCAGGTCTCTCGGCCATCGACTTCGAGAAGATTATTCTGCGGCTCCCCGGCGCTCGTGGCAATGTTTCGGATCAAGCGCCTGTCGAGAAGGGTGTAAACCAACTTATCGTCTGGGCCGAAAGCACAGGCGGGCCAGTTGGCAAGCTGGAAGCCGTCTATCGTGTCTTCCATAGGTTGTTCCCAAACGTTCCGCTAAACCCTTAGACGCCCCTTCCGAAGAAAGCGGTAAACGGAAGGGGCAACTGCACATCCCGCATGAACGCAATCGCTTCTTCACCGGCCGTGAGATGGAACTGACTGCCCTGCGTGATGCCCTTTCCTCGCACAAAAACAGCGCGATCACGCAGGCGATTCGCGGCCTGGGCGGTCAGGGCAAGTCGTCGTTGGCCGTCGAGTACGCATTCCGATGCCACGAGGGCGAAGCGGGGTATCCGAGCTATGACTATATCCTCTGGACACGCGCCGACTCCACGACGGATCTGCTCACTGGATACGCTAAGATCGCGGAAGTCATTCCGGTAACGTCGCTCAAGCCTGAAGACCAGCAGCAAGTCGCCGCCGACGTTCGGAAGTGGCTGGAAACGAATGAAAGCTGGCTGCTCATTTATGATAACGCCGATGAACCCGACTTGCTGGAAGCCTTGCGACCTCGAAATGCAAACGGACATATCCTCCTGACAAGTCGTGCGCACAGCTTCAAAGGGTATCTTGGGATAAAGCATCCTATTGAACTGCGGAGTTTGCGCCCAAAAGACGCGATAGCTTTCCTGTTCGACCGCACCATTCGCAAACCGGAGGAAGAATCCACTGGCGAACTCCAGGCCGTCGCCGATCTTGCCGAACACCTGGGCTACTTTCCGCTGGCGCTTGAACAGGCAGCAGCGTATATAGCCGCAGAGGACATCTCCTTCGCCAGCTATCTTGCGGAATTTCGCAAACGCGAGCAGGAGTTACTTAACGAAGCCGCCCCCGAAACCGGCGACTATCGGAACGCAGAGGAGCAGGAATACAAAACCATCCGAACGACCTGGGACTTGAACTTCCAGGCGGTTGAAAAGGAGAACCCTGCCACGGCGGAACTCCTACGGTTTGCGGCATTTCTGGCCCCGGACGAGATTCCCTATGTGCTTATCATTGCAGGAGCGGGCGAACTCGGCTCTCCACTTTCCGACGTCTTCGCAAATCTGAGCAGCGAATTAGATCACATCAAAGCCTGCGACCGTCTGCTTCGTCCCCTTCTGCGCTACTCTCTGGTAGAAAAAAATGGTGAGCACCACGCTTTTAGCGTGCATCGGATGGTGCAGTCGGTACAGCGCGACCGTCTCCAAACCTCACACCTCGACCGGGTAGGACGCGCAGTGAGCGCAGTATGCACCGCTTTTCCTAATCCGGAGTTCGGCAACTGGGACTGGTGCGCTACGCTCCTACCACACGCTCTGGCTTGTTTAAACCATGCTCGGCAAAACAAACTGGAAACAGATGAAACAGCTCTTCTGTTAAACCGGGCCGGTACTTATCTCAGCGATCGCGGATTATATTTTGAAGCTAAGCCCCTATATGAGAAGGCATTAGACATTCTTCAGAGAGTTTCGCCACATGACCACGCGATTATAGCTATCAGTATGAATAACATGGCTGGATTATACACAAATCTAGCTCGGTATGAGCAAGCCGAGCCGCTATATAAACAGGCGTTGGCTATTCAGCAAACGGCCTTACCCGAGGAGCATCTCGACATTGCTAGCAGCCTCAACAATCTAGCATCCCTGTATGCAACTCAAGGACGGTACGCAGAAGCCGAGACCCTCTACCAGCAGGTGTTAGCCATCCGCCAGAAAACCTGGCCGGAAGGGTATCAGGATATTGCCATGAGCCTGAGCAACCTGGCTGCACTGTACAATTATCAAGGGCGGTATAAGGAAGCTAAACCACTTCTTCAACAAGCTTTATCTTTACGCCGTAAGGCCCTACCTGAAGACCATCCCGATATCGCTATTAGCCTAAACAATCTGGCAATTTCTTATAACGGTCAAGGGCAGCATGCAAAAGCCGAACCGCTTTTTAAAGAGGCATTAGCCATCCGTCGGACATCTCTACCGGAAGGGCATCCCGAAATTGGTAAAAGCCTTGGCAATCTGGCTGGAACATACAACAGTCAAAGGCGGTACACAGAAGCCGAGCCGCTTTTTCACCAGGCATTAGCTATTGTTCGAAATGCTCTACCAGCAGGCCATCCTGAAATTGCTGACACTCTGAACAATTTGGCTGGATTGTACTATGAACAGGGCCAGTATGGGCAAGCCGGACCCCTTTTTGAAGAAGCGCTAGCTATGCGACGGAAATCCCTACGGGAAGATCATCCTGACCTTGGCATAAGCCTTGGTAATCTGGCTGGATTGTACATGCATCAAAAGCGGTTTACGGAAGCCGAACCGCTCTATGAACAGGCGTTAGACATACGCCAGAAAGCCTTGCCCGAAGGCCATCCAGACATTGCCAACATCCTCAACAATCTGGCTTCACTGTACGAAAGTCAAGGCCGGTATGTCGAAGCCGAACCGCTCTATGAAGAGGCAACGGAGAACATGGTAAGAGCACTTGGCTTACAGCACCCGAATACTCAAGGAGTGCTGAACAACTATGTCGGTTTTATGACGAAACAGGGCCGGCAGGAGAAAGCAATCGAGTTTTTGCGTGGGCTGGGAATGGAATATCCCCAGGAGTAATCTCGCATCAATACCGCATTCTTGCTGGCTACTTTCCCGATGGATCAAGCCAGGAAGCTGATGGCCGGACGCAAGTATTACAGGGAAAACGGCGGCATGCGGCGAACCACCAAGAGATAACGCCTGTATCGAAGAAACCGTCCGTTTATGCTTAAGCACCCTGACCTGACGCGCCACTGAGAGCTTCTGGATTTCCGCTGCGAAATCGTTGAAGCCGCACGGAAGCGCACTGGCACCGTGAACTCTTTGCACCACTACTATTCGCGGTGTGATAGAATTAAGTCAGTAAAGCAAACGATCGCGCATTATTGCAGGCCAGTTCACCGTCGGATGCCTTAAGCCTGAACAGGAGACGAACGAACTATGTCAGAGGGTTTACAAAGGAACATTCTCCTTCACCTGGCAAAGGGACTGACGAAGTCCTTGCCTCTCGTTGGAGGCGTGCTGGAAGAGACCATCTTCGACACGATGAAGGACGAACAAGCCGCGCAGGAAGCCGAGAAACTCAAAACCGCTCTGGCCTCCATTCAGGGACAACTGCACTCGCAAGACACCGATATGGGCGACGTGCTGAAGCGCCTGGAGCAACAGGGAATATTCACGAACGAGACACTGGCTTCCATACAATCCCTCGCCAACTTCCTCAACGACGATCAGAATGGCTTACCAGCCAAACTCGACGAAGCATTGGAGCGTCTGGTCCAGCGTCATATTGGGGCGCAGGCGACCGGAATGGAAGACGCAAACCAGGTTCAGAAACAGATCGAAGCAGCGGTAACTTTTGCTCCCGCATCGGGTCCCGCAACGGCTCAATCGGGTCTCTCCGTGGATCGTGACGCGTTCCTGGACGCACTTGCGCAACTGGCGGACATTGACATCGACAAGATCATTTTGCGTCTCCCCGGAGCGCGAGGACACGTTGCAGTTCGAGTGCCCGTCGAAGAGCGTGTGATCCAACTTGTAACCTGGGCGGAAAGCGTTGGCGGACCGCCGGGGAGACTGGAAGCCGTCGATCGTGTCTTCCATCGCCTGTTCCCAAACGTAAACGTAAGAGTAAACCCTCGATAGCCTCGCCGTCTGATAGCGGAGAACGGACGGCGAGGCCTTTACCGAAGTCACAACCGCAGGATGATAACATGGAAGATGCTAACAGCCAACATAGCCAGCAGACAGCGCAAGATTTCAATGCTGTAGGAACCAACCATAGCATCCAATCAAAGCCCGACCATGCGGATGCAGAAATGACTGGTGACAAGAACCCGATCCTTAGAGCAGTGCAAGAATCCTTTGAGGCCCTTCTGGCGGTCTCAACAGCAACAATGCGGACCCAGCAAAAGACGGATGTTCCAGTCGATCTTCACTATGAAATAAAGCGTAAAGTCGTGGAAAGCGTGCCCGACAATGGGCGGGTACAGGCAGCAAATATCATTAGCTGCCGAGAATGGAAAGCGCGTCCTTTCGACGCCGTCTACCTGGAGGCGGAGCGCAAGGCCATTCAAAACCGGCATCTCAAGGTGGACCGGTATTTCATTGGTACAGTAGACGAATTCACGGACCGGGAAGTGATCGAAAACCTCAAGAAGCATCGAGAGGCCGGTGTGCGCGTAAGACATGCCTATATTACACCTGAAATGGCGCAAATGCAGGACTTTAAACGTGACATCGGATACCACGAATCGATGCCACATTGTGTCACGGAAGGAATACGTGAAGAGGGCTTCATGTGGAAGGGATCCGTCGCGACCTCGAGGGAAGAGTGCACCAATGCCGAGGTAATCTTCCGTATCCTGAGCGAGCACAGTCCGAACTTTCCGGAACAGGAGCATATGTCAAAACGGGAACACATAGCCCGTTCGGTAGCAGGATGGGCGCGGTTCTGGGAGGACCAAGGCAGCGAGCAGAGCGCTGACCCAGGTGGCCTAGAGTTTAGCCCTATGCTGGGAAACCTGGAGCGTATGATCCGTGAGAATCTGGGACGTAGGCAAGAGCGCTCCGCGCAATTTAACATCGTTGACGCCGGATGTGGTGATGGCAAGAACCTTGTGTACTGTATCGAGGTTTGCAATAGACTTTCGAATGAGTTCCCCGGAGCCAAGTTCGACATAACGGGAGCCGAGATTTGCCCCCAGGCGGTGGACCTGTGCCACGACAGGCTGAAACAGATAACCAGAGAGCAAAATGTGGTTGCACGTGTCTTAGAAAGGGATGTAAGTATTGACATTCCGGCCGTAACGGATAGCGTTGATATCCTGTTCGGAACCGACATTTTTATTCACATCCTTCCGGCAGAACTGAATTCTGCTCTTGCAGAATGGCGCCGCGTGTTGAGAAGAAGAGGTCGCTTACTGTTCAATGTAAACCGAATAGACGACGACATCTTTGAAGACTGCCGGACGGCAGCAGAGAAGGGAGACGAGGGGTGCGAGGAAGTGAAAGAATTTGCCCATGCCTGGTGGTTCCGGGACACTTTTTACCGGTACTACAGTTTGAGTGTTATAAGCGACATATTGACGACAGCCGGCTTTTCCAAGTACCATCCCATTGCGGAAGAGCGCAGGGAGCTACCCCACGGTCGATATCGGAATAGAGAACACTTCCATCGAAATTATATAATCGATGCTTTCTCCAATACCTGACATCCAATGGCCTGGGGCGGTAAGAAGTGCAAACCAAATTTCGGAATCGGTGATGAGGATGAGACTGCGAATTGCCGTATTAAGAAGTGATGACGCCCATCATAAGTATCTGGATCTTCACCTCACAAAACGCTTTGATGTGGTCTGTCGCGTGATCGAGCCGGCTGCGTTTCAGCGCCAAAATCTTCTATCTTGCAAAAAGTACAAACAGTATATCTATGCCCTGTATCACACCTATCGACGGCGTATTACAGGGCTGGACCGCTACAGGAAACGCTATTTTGCATTGCCCGCCGAAACTCTGCTGGAAAAAGACGACCCGGTATTGGTGGTTCAATCCGTCAATGACCCTCGTGTGGTGGAAGCGCTCCAGCAGGCGCAACCCGAGGTTGTTGTGATTATCTGCACGTCGATCCTTGGTAAGGAACTTCTTCATGCCATTCAGTCTCCGATATTGAATGTGCACGGCGGCTTCTTGCCGTTTTATCGTGGCAACCACTGTTTCTTCTTTGCTATGTGGAACCGAGACTTCGATCATATCGGTTCCACAATTCACTTTGTCGACCGAGGAATTGACACAGGCGACATTGTCGAGGTTATCGTGCCAGATATATACGCGGGAGACAACCCCGAAACGCTTTACTGCCGCGCGGATAAAATTGCGATTGGTCGGTTGATTCAGTGGCTTCAGTATTACGAACAAGGAGGCGTGCTTCCTAGAACGCCACAGACACAAAAGCATGCTCTTCATCAAACGCATAACCGCGGACCTGTTCTGGACCTGAGGATGTGGTTCCACCGTATAACAAAACGCCTGGTAGTAACCGAGCGGCGTGCTTGCACGCTGGCGGACATACCGGACGCGCCGCCCCCGTAGACTGCCCGATCAAGATATTGGGGCGCCCTCCGCGGGATTGAGCTGCAAACGTCAACTGTATCGTTGCAAGCAAAGTTAACCGGCGTTTCACCCTGCTTAGGACTTCCGTATATGGCCGGATGGCAATCCGATCGATACCTCATCACTTGCACCTCAATTCTCACAGGAAATCAAACTGCGTGCGGCGAACGACAGGAGGATAATTCCAGTGTCGAAGGAATCGCCCGTTTATGCTAAAACATGCCGATCTGACGCGCCGCCGCGTGGAAAGTTTTCTTGCCGAAACTCTTGGTTCCCGATTATGGGAACTTCAGGTTCCGCTCGATGCGGCGGTACATCAGCCGTCTCCCGCTGCGCGCGACTATCGAGAGATGCATATCGATCCTGCTTCCGCTGGTCAGTACGAATACCATGCCGTAGAGCCGGGATTTGCCTGGGGGCCGGTATGGTCCGACGCCTGGTTTTTGTTCACGGGAACGGTTCCGGAAGCCTGGAAGGGCAAAAAGGTTGTCGCTCGGATCGACTGTGGGGCCGAGGCCATCGTCTGGGAGGGGGATGACCCGCTCCAGGGGATCGACCGCAACCACGGGGAGATCCTTTTGTTCGAGCGGGCGGCAGGCGGTGAGCAGGTAACGCTCCGCGTGCAGGCGACCGGAATGAACCCGAGTGTCAGCGTGCATGGCGCGCCCAAAGAGCCGGGCCCTACCCCGTTTGTCTTCGGCCACGCGCACCTTGCCGTTGTGGACGCGGAACTTCTGGGACTTTACCTTGATGTGGATGTGGCGATCGGTGTAATGAAAGCGATCGGCGGAGAGAACGCGTCCGCTCACATCGACAATCCACGGGTCGGGCAACTGCTCTATACGCTGAACGAAGTTGTCAACCTCTACGAGGAAGCAAACCCGGACAGCATTGTCGCCGCACGCAAGCGCCTCGCCGCAACCTTCGATAAGCCCGCACACGCTTCCGCACATCAGCTCAGCGCCATCGGCCATGCCCATATCGACACCGCCTGGCTCTGGCCCCTGGAACGCACGCAGTTCAAATGCCTCCATACCTTCGCCACCGCGACGCGCTACATGGACATGTATCCGGAATACAAATTCGTCTGCTCGCAAGCCGCGCAGTACGCATGGGTCAAGCAGATGGCCCCGAAACTGTATGCGCGCATCCAGGAAAAGATCCAATCCGGACAGTGGGAAGTGGCGGGCAGCATGTGGGTGGAGGCCGACTGCAATCTGATCGGGGGCGAGAGCCTGATCCGGCAGATCCTGCACGGCAAAAACTTCTTCAAGGAAGAGTTCGGCGTCGAGACCAAAGATCTATGGCTGCCCGACGTGTTCGGATACGCCGCCGCTCTCCCGCAGATCCTGAAAAAATCCCGCATCGACTATTTCCTGACGCAGAAGATCTCCTGGAACCAGACCAACAAATTCCCGCACCATACGTTCCTCTGGCAGGGCATCGACGGAACCCGTGTCTTCACCCATTTCCCGCCCGCCGACACGTATAACGCCGCAGTCACTCCCAAAGAACTGGACTTTAACGTCAAGAATTTCCGCGAAAACGACCGCGCCACACGTTCGCTCTATGTCTTCGGTTACGGCGACGGCGGAGGCGGACCCACCGTGCAGATGCTGGAGAACGCCCGCCGGCTGAAAAACGTGGAGGGGATGCCGACGCTGGAGATCGAGAAGGCGCTCGATTTCTTCCAAAAGGCGGAGCGAGAAGCCAGGGATCTGCCGGTGTGGGTGGGCGAACTCTACCTGGAACTGCATCGCGGAACCTATACGACGCAGGCGGCCAACAAACGCGGCAACCGCAAAAGCGAATTTCTGCTGCGAGACGCCGAGTTCCTGAGCGTCGTGAGCCCGGCCGGCCTGCAAGCCTATCCCATCGCGGAACTGGATCGCGCCTGGAAGACCACGCTGCTCAAC
>JBBRKX010000055.1:0-10977 GCA_038231675.1 Chthonomonadales bacterium
ATCCCCTACTGGGCGCCAGGGTGCTTGTGATGGCGGAGACGAGCGCGCCAAATCCGCTCGATTTGCGCTTTCTCTCGAAAGGCACGGCCAGCACCGCGGTTGCCTGCCCACGGAACTCAATGCGCCAAAGCGCTGTCGCATCATTAAACGGACTGATGTCGACGTTGCTCAGCGCACGCGTCAGGTCGCGAACTGTCGCCAGATTAATGGCAGCTTGCAAGACTCGGAAAACTGCCGGATCCTCAACTTTATACCTGGTAATGTCAACCGTGTTCGCGATTATGTCCCGCTTTACGTACTGCGCGAACGAAGCGGGCGGATCCAAGGGAAAAGTTACGGAGTTGTCGTTCTTGTAGTCCATCGCGCAGGCGCTCTTGCTGAAGCCCACGGATATTCCCGATACCACCCCCGGTGCGATCTTGGGATTGCCCTGGGTTCCGGATACGTCGTTTGGTCCGACGGTATAATGGTTCATTGGCGCTGAGATCGGCTCGGGATAGAAGGGCTCGAACCCGCCTCCGACAGTGACGGGAAAGACGGTTGCAAATTTTCCCGCATCCACGGCCAGCGTGCTCAATACTGCGCCGCTCGCATTCAGAATTGCAATTCGGTATTCGGTTACAGCGCTGTCATTCTGAACGGCTGCCTGGATTCGCCCACCGCCTGCGTTCGCCTGTATCGTTGCTACGAGCGCGCCCGACTGCACCTCGTACACCTTCGCGCTGCCGAGCCGATTCATCGAATCAGTGATGTCGATGTCGATGCTGAAGCTGGGGTCGGCGCAGTCGAACAGGTTCCAGCCTGTGTCGGTTGGCAGGTCGAGCGTCTGGAAGGAGCGGTCGAGCAGGGCGGAGTAGTCGAAGGTCTCGCCTGGGCCGAAGGCGGCCGCCCAGGACTTCAGAGACATGTTGCGCGTTTCGCCGTTTATCTGGCTGTGGAAGTTGTTGGTGATGCCGACGTAAGTAGCGAGATTGGGGTCGGTCGGCAGCGCGGTTGGGACTTTTTGTGCCTGGCCGCCGCTGTACGACATCGAGTGGGCGCCCGCCAGACCGACGAACAGAAGTGCGGTAAGGCAGATTAAAAGGAGCTGTTTGCGATTCATCATGGAATCTCTCTTTTTGGTAAATCAGTGATTGAGACAGCGATGTTCCTATTATATTCCGATTATAGGGCGTTACTGTTCGACTGTCAAGTGATTATATTGGTTGAATCCAAGATCGTTCCTCGGCCAGAACGGGAAACATATCACCTGCAATTGGCTTGCCGGATTTGAGGCCGAGCCCGTCCGTGACTATATGCGGGTGGCCGTTGTAGGTGATTCCATCGGGCATGTAGATTGTGATCACGGCGCGGCGCGGCCTGTCGGTTTTGTTGCTGCTGGCGTAGTGAAAGGTGAGGCCATTGTGGAAGGTGCAGCTTCCCGCGGGCATGCGCATCACAACGGGCGTGAAGTCCTTGTCTTCGGGATTTGGGACCAGATCGAAGATGGACTGAGAATTGACAAGGTTGATGGGCTCGAACTTGCCCCACAGGTGCGATTGCGCCACGAACTGCATGCAGCCGTTTCGCTCGTCCACGTCGTCCAGCGCCATCCAGCACGAGAGAGCGCCGGGCTCATTCATGGGCCAGTAGGGGAGGTCCTGGTGCCATGAGTACTCCCTGCTGTCGCCGGGCATCTTTATGAGCGCGTGATCGTGCCACAGCCGGACACGGGGTGTGCGGGCCAGGCGGCGCGCAATTTCGGCAATCCTTCGGCTGAAGACATACGTGCGCATGCCCTCGTGAACTGTCCAGAGATTAACCTTCTGAACGAAGATGCGCTCGTATTCCGGCCTGCCGCCGCTGGTGTGGTGGCGGGAGTCGAGCGGAAGCCGGTTCGCATCCTCCAGTGCCACCCGCGTCTTCTCCAGCTCTGCGGGATCTAATACGTTTAGGAGCTGAATATAGCCGTTCTCCTGGTAGAACGCAATCTGCTCTTCAGTGAGCGGGTAGTAGTCCATCAGTCTTCCCTCCGCCTTTTGCATGCAGATTCTCGCGTCGGCGGGAGAATCCTGCCTTGATTTGCCGTTCTCCTGCTCTGTCACTTTGCCACGTCCACATATTAGGGTACAATCAGACCGGTCGGTCCTTTATGGAGAATCGCACAATGCGAAAAGGCGAGCGAACGAAAGAGAAGATAGTGGCGCAGACGGCCCCCCTGTTCAACAGAAAGGGGTTTGCCGGCGCGTCGGTGGCCGATATCATGGAGTTGACAGGACTGCGTAAGGGCGGGATCTATAACCACTTCGCCACGAAAGACGAGCTGGCACTGGAAGCGTTCGACTACTCGGTCGCGCGAATCCGCGAGCGGCTCGATGCCGCGCTGGAGGGGAAGACGTTGACTGCGGATCGCCTCATCGCGATGGCCGGCGTGTTCGCGGAACACATCGTGAATCCGGCAATTCCGGGCGGCTGCCCTCTTCTGAATACGGCGGTCGACTCGGACGATACGCATCCGCAGCTCCGGCAGAGGGTCCTCGATGCAATGGAGCGCTGGCATACCCTGGTGCGCGGCACTGTGCGAAAAGGCATCGCTCGCGGGGAGATACGGAGCGACGTGGACCCCGATTCGTTCTCTACGCTGTTCATCGCCTCCCTTGAAGGCGGCGTAATGCTGAGCAAGCTCTATGGCGATACCACGCACATGGACCTCGTCGTTGAATTCCTTTCCAGCCATATCCGAAGCATAGCTTCGGTTTAGCGCTATCGCGGCCCGCCGACCGTCCCAAATGCTCCCCTCCATGCTCCCTTTCACGCTGCCTTCGTGCGCTTTCCACATTTCCCTGCAAATCCCCTAAACATTTTTACTGGCTTCCCCGATAATCTGGCAGTAACCACAGGACGCGCTATAGTTCCCATGCAGACCGCGCGCCTCAAGCGCCACCAACTTTGATTCTAAAGCCATTTTTGCGGAGGAGGATTCATGATTCGCGGAATCTATAGCGCCGCGACGGGAATGATCGCCGGGCAGTTCGTTCAGGACACTCTGGCCGGAAATCTGGCTAACCTGAACACAATCGGCTTCAAGCAGGACAGCCCGACGTTCAAGGCGCTTCAAGACATGGCTCTGAAGCGAATGGAAGGCGGTCGGCGAACGCCGGTCGGCTCCATCGGCATGGGCGTGACGTTCGACCACACCGACACAAGCCTGGCGGCCGGCGCGCTTGCGAAAACCGAAAATCCGCTCGATATGGCGCTTGTAGGAGGCGGGTTCTTTAGCGTGCAGACGCCGCAGGGCGAGCAGTACACCCGGGCCGGTCAATTCCACTTGCAGCCCGCGGGCAAGGGTCCCGACGGCAAGCCGATAGGTTTTCTGAGCGACGACGCGGGAAACAAGGTGCTGGGCCTGAAAGGGCCGATAAGTCTGGGAAACTACAAGCAGCTGGCGATCGGCCCGCAGGGAGATATCCAGGTGGACGGCAAGACCATAGATCGCCTGAAGCTCGTATCCGGCGCCGCCGGCACATTCGAAAAAGTGGGTGGAAATCTTTTCACCGCGAAGGGTCCCGTGGCCGCATCGGCCGCGACCGTGCAGAGCGGTTATCTTGAACAGTCCAATGTCAGCGCCATAAGCGGCATGGTCAAAATGATTACGGTTCAACGAGCTTATGAGGCGGCGCAGCACGCCATCACCTCGCAGGACGAGACGCTCGGCAAGATCGTAAATGAGGTCGGACGGATTTAGATACAAGCAATGAGCAATGAGCAATGAGTTCTGGGTAGGGAGCAGCCTCCGCCACATACCGTAGCGACGTGACTTTTTGACCCGCGCTGCGCCATGTTCTTGACGTTACTCAGCACTCAGCACTCGATACTCAGCACTACGAATTTCGGCTGGACTGCTCCTTCAGGGAGTGGAAGCCGAAGGCGTCTCCCGAACGATTGACGGAGACAATAATCATTTTGGATTTTAGATTTGAGATTTTGGATTGAGGGCGAACCGCTTTTCCAATCCAAAATCCAAAATCGGCAAACCAAAATCGAAGGAGCCTTCAGAATGCGCGCACTCTATACGTCGGCCAGTGGCATGACGGCACAGCAGCTCAACCTCGACGTCATCGCCAACAACCTCGCAAACGTCAATACATCCGGCTATAAGAAGACGTCGGCACACTTCCAGGACCTTCTCTATCAGAGCCTCCGCACCCCCGGCGCAGGTTCGGGCGCCGGCGGGACGCTTCCGACCGGTTCGCAGGTGGGTCTCGGCGTTACGAGCGGCACCACGAGCAACATCTTCACGCAGGGCACCATTACGCAGACCGGAAACGACTACGACGTGGCTATCAAGGGCCAGGGCTTCCTCTCCGTGCTTCTGCCGGATGGGACGAGCGCCTACACCCGCGATGGCTCGCTCAACATCGACGCGCAGGGCAAGCTGGTTACCGGTGAAGGGTACGCCATTCAGCCCGAGATCATCATCCCTCCCGACAAGACCTCCGTCACGATTTCGCCCGAAGGCGCGGTAACGGTAACTCGCGCGGGACAGAACAATTCCGAGCAGGTCGGGCAGATCAAGCTAACGCGATTCATAAATCCCCAGGGGCTGCAGAATCTCGGAGGCAACCTCATGAAGCCTACGGGAGCCTCGGGCGACCCGGTGGACGATACGCCCGGCCAGAACGGCCTTGGCACCATCATTCACAAGTCCGTCGAGGCAGCGAACGTGGAGGTCGTCGAAGAGATGATCCGCATGATCACGGTCCAGCGCGCCTACGAGACCAACTCGAAAGCAATCATGGCCGCCGACGAGATGCTTCAAGGCGCGAACAATATCAAGAGATAGTGGTCAGTGGTCAGTGGTCAGTGGTAAGTGGGCAGTGGTAAGTGGTCAGTGGTAAGTGGTCAGAGGGAGTATCCCATGCGTCTTCTACTTCTCAGCATAGCTCTTCTTTTTAATGGCGGGCCGGATATCAAGCCTGCGGCTTCGACCGCCGTTCCATCGGTAAAGGTCGCCGTGCGCGAGGCGTCCGACGTGCCGGGCGGGGAGTTTACGCTTGGCGAGATATCCGAGATAACGGGTACGGACAAGGCGCTGGCCGCCCAGATAGCTACGGTCAGGGTAGGCTCGTCGCCGCTGGCAGGACTGACCCGCTCGCTGGAGCAGTTCGATATCCTTGTCAAGCTGCGCGCCAATCGAATCGATACCAGGTCGATCGATCTGAAGTGTCCGGTGAAGGTACGCATTACACGGGCAGGAGCCGAGGTTCCGGCACAGGAGATTGCGCAGGCCGCGATTGGAAAGCTGACGGAGGAGCGCAAGAACATTGGGGACGGCGCGACGCTGGAGGCCCTCCCGCTCATTGGCCGGTGGTTCGTAACGCCGGGCAAAAGAGATTACAAGGCTGTCGTTTCACGCGGGTCGGTGGAAAGCGGGCCGGTCATCATAAACGTGACGGCGCTCGTAGAAGGCAATCCGGTGAAGTCCGTAGATGTAACGATTAAGATCAAGCGCATGATTACCGCGCTTCGCATGAAGCGCCCTGTTTCCCCGCACACCGTGCTCACGGCCGACGACGTTACGGTTGGGACCGCCGAGTTAATACCCGGCTCCCCACTTCCCGTCGCAGACCTTCAGGCGGTAATTGGCAAAAGGACGACGCGCCAGCTCGCGATGGGCGACCTGCTCTCTGAGAGCAGTGTCGAGCTGGCGCCCGTTGTTCAAGCGGGACAGCAGGTAACGATGGAGTTGATCGTGGGCGGGATTCATCTCAATACAGCCGCGGTGACCCGGCAGGCCGGAGCGCTTGGACAGGCGATCCGGGTCTATGCGACAGATACCCACAAAGAATTTACGGCAATCGTAGTGGATGGCAAGACCGTCCGCGTGGAGGACAACTGATGAATGTGCGAAAAGCGAATCTGCTTCTGACGGCCGGCTCGGTGGCATTCTGCCTGGTCTGGTCCGGCTGGATGAGCCGTGCCGAAGGGAACGGCCCGAAAGCGGAGGGCGCGCGGCCAACCGGGTCGCTCTGGTCCAAAAGCAGCCGTTCCTGGACAGAGGACGTGAAAGCGGGCCGCGTCGGCGATACGCTTACCATTCTCGTGCAGGAGACGTCCAGCGCCTCGTCCGCCGCAAGCACCAAGACAAGTCGCAGTGATTCGGCGTCGTTCGGCGGCGGCACCGGCATCCTCAAGAGGCTGCTGAAAGATTTCGGCGCGTCGGCCAACACAGCGGTGAACGGCCAGGGGCAGACCGTGCGAACCGGGTCTCTGGTTACCAGGCTGACCGTTATCGTCAAAGAGGTCCTGCCGAACGGCAATCTGGTCGTCGAAGGCGTGCGGACCGTGGGCGTCAATTCGGAAAAGCAGAAGGCAACCATCTCTGGCATCGTGCGCCCGCAGGACATCAACCCCGACAACACGGTTTCCAGCGTATCGGTCGCCAACGCGACGATTCAGTATGACGGCAAGGGCGTGGTGGGCGATAAGCAGCGCCGCGGTCTCATCAGTACGGTCTTCGGCTGGCTGTTCTAATAGGATTTCAACCACGGGGATCACGGGGACGCGGGGAAAAGCAAGAGATTTTAATGGCGAACATGATGGACAGGGGTTTACGTCAGCCAGACAGGCGTTCTCCCCGTGCTCCCCGTGTCCCCCGTGGTTCATTAAAGGTGTTTGACATGAAACGATTGGTTGTAGTTATCGGATTGTTGACATTCGGACTTCGGTCCGGCGCTCAGGTGCGGATCAAGGACATCGCCGGTGTTCAGGGCGCTCGGAGCAACCAACTGGTCGGCTATGGCATCGTGATCGGCCTGGACGGCTCGGGCGACAGCAACAGCACGATCTTCACGGCGCAGTCGCTTGTGAGCGCGCTCCAGAAGATGGGCATGGCCATTCCGCAGGGCATCATAAAGGTGAAGAATGTCGCCGCCGTCATGGTGACCGCGGAGATGCCCGCCTTTGTGAAGAACGGCTCCAAGATCGACGTGACGGTCAGCTCGATAGGCGATGCGCGGTCGCTCCAGGGCGGGACGCTTATCCAGACGCCGCTCAAGGCCGCGGACGGCGAGGTCTATGCCGCCGCGCAGGGCAGCCTGAGCATCGGCGGATTCAATGTTACGGGCGGTGGCGCAGCGGCGCAGAAGAACCATGTCACCGCCGGACGTATTCCCGGCGGCGCGAATATCGAGCGCGAAGTGCCCACGAGCCTGAGCGACGGCGGCAGCCTGGAGATCACCCTCCGAAAGGCGGATGCCACCACGGCCACCAGGATCGCGGAAGCGATCAACGGGAAGGTGCCCTCCAGCGGCGCGAAAGCGATCGATCCCTACACCGTGCGAGTGGGCATCCCGGAATCGGAGCGCGGCAATCTGGTTGCCTATATCGCACAGCTCGAGGGATTGATGGTTACGCCGGACATCTCCGCGAAGATAATCGTTAACGAGAAGACCGGCACGGTCGTTATTGGCGGTGACGTGCGGATTCGGCCCTGCGCCATCTCCCACGGGAGCCTGCAAATCAAGGTGGACAATACACCCATCGTGATTCCGCCCCCACCCGGCACATTGCTCCCGGGCAAGGCCACGGTGATCCCGCTGAAGGACGTAACGGTCAAGGAGAATACCGCCAAGCTGGTCGCGATTCCCGCAACTACAACGGTGGACGAGCTGGTGCGCGCCCTGAACAAGCTGGGCGTAACTCCGCGCGACCTTATCGCCATCCTTCAGGTAATGCAGCCCTATATCTCGGCAGAGATTGAGATTCAGTAGTGCAATTTTGGATTTTGGATTGGGAATTGAAAGGAAGACCAGTTATGCCTGATGTTATCGGACCAGCGAACGCGGCAAATTCCGCAATCCGCAATCCGCAACCCGCAATCGACAAAGATCACGAGAAGCTGCACAAGGCGACGCGCCAGATGGAGTCCTACTTCGTAGGCACGCTGTTAAAGAAGATGCACGAGACGGCATCCAAGGGCGGGCTGTTCGAGGGCAAATCCGAGACGTCGACCTATCGGGATATGTTCGATGATGCGATAGCCGCGGAGATAGGCAAGCGTGGCTCGTTCGGTATCGCGGACACACTGTACAAGGAGCTGGTGGTCCACGTGGATGCCGCGAAACTCGAAGACGCAAATGCGCAGAAGACAGAAACGAAATAGACGACCACGCGTGTAAAACGCGTGGCAGGGGAGCCTTCGGCCGAACGTCCTCCGGACGGCAGATTCCGGCAACGGTGGATTCGAATCGAGGATATATCGCCCGTGAGGGCGTTTGGCGGCTTGCCCGCCCCCCAGACACCGGTTTTACATCGGTGGACGTGAAATAGCACATATCGGTTAAGACCACATGAAGAACTGGATGGTATTGAACATGGCCGCGAAGAAGAACATGAGCAAGACTGCGCAACTGGCGCGAGAGCTTAAGACGGCGCTGGAAGCCGATCTCGATCTAGGCCGCAAAATGCTGGCAGCGCTCGATGCGCAGACGGAAGCCCTGGTGGCAAACGACCCGCACGGCGTGGCGTCGCTGGAGCGCAAGGCGCGGGCGCTGGCGCGTCAGCAGGAAGTGAATGACAGGCTGCGAACCGCGGCGATCATCGCCCTTGCCTCGGCGCTCGGCACGGAGACGGCGGATGATATGCCGCTTCCGCCGCTTTCAGACCTGGCGCTTGGGCTGCCGCTGGCGGAAGCGAAGGGAGTGCTGGCGCTGCGGACCGGCATCCTTGCCAATCATGAGAAGATTCGCCATGTGAACGACCGCAACCGCACGCTGCTGGAAAACGCGCTCGACTGCGTGCGGACCCTGTTGGGCGCGATTAAGGAATGCGCGTTCAAGCCAGCGCGCTACGGAACGAATCCAAACACGCTCACGCCGGCCACGCTCTACATCAATCAGACCGTGTAAACAGACCGCGCAAAATTAAGGGCTAGTAAATCTATAACTTCCGCTGGAGTCGGCGCATGCCGACTTTGCATCAACAGTTGCGATCCGAGGGTTTTAACCCGGGGCGCGGCCATCCAGGGATGGAGACAAACATTATGTCGACCTTTACAGGAATCGAAATAGCATCTCGCGCGCTGCGCGTCAGCCAGAATGTGCTGGACGTGGTGGGCCACAATATCTCCAACGTCAATACTCCTGGCTACTCCCGCCAGACTGCCTCCATTGTAGCTTCGCCGTCTGACACCGCCTACGATGTCGGCAGCTCGAACTTCGCGGCGCAGATCGGGACGGGCGTGGACCTTGCCTCCGTTACTCGCGTTCGGGATGCGTTTATCGAGCAGCGACTCCAGGATGCCACCGGCAACCAGAGCAAGTACAACACGCTGCGGGACGGCTTGCAGCGCGTGCAGGACACCTTCAACGAGCTCTCTACGGATGGACTCGGCAAGCAGATCACGGCTACGTTCAACGCCTTTCAGGAAGTGTCACGAGCGCCCGAGGGCGACGCGGCGAGGTCGCTGTTGAGAAGCCAGGGCGAGAATGTCAGCCGCCGTTTCCGCGACGTCTTGACCGGCCTGAACAACATCGATGACGATCTAAAGGGGCAGGGAGCGATCATTCTCGGCCAGGTAAGCGATCTCGCGAAGCAGGTCGCCGATCTGAATGGCCAGATACACATCACCACTATCATGGGCGGGCATGCAAATGACCTCGAAGACAAGCGCGATCAGGTTGTTCGCCAGCTCTCCGATCTCGTTGGCGCGTCGGCGGTCCCGGAGCACGATCCTCGCGGCAACCCAACAGGAAACGTCACGGTCAGCGTGAATGGGTTTACGCTCGTTGAGGGGTCGAGAACGAATGCGCTGCCCTCCACTTTCGCGGTTCAGGCGGGGGTCCCGCAGCTAACGGACGGCACCCTGTTCATTCCTATCAAGAGCGGCATCGTCTCCGGGCTTATCGCCACTTCCGATAGGATCAAAACGTACAAGGCGGACCTGAATACGGTAGCCTCAACGTTTATTACGGAAGTCAACGCGCAGCACAAACTTGGGTACGGTCTGGACGGCCTTACGAATCGCGCCTTTTTCACCGGCACGGACGCGTCCGACATCGCCGTCGATCCCGCGATTGAGGCCGATCTCAAGGCCATCGCAGCCTCATCCCCGCCACTCGCCGGCGGCACGGTAGCGCCGAGCAACGGGGACAACGCGCGCGCAATCTCCGACATATCGAAGAAGCAGCTGTTCGGAAACCAGACAATCGTTACGTACCAGGCAGCGAAGATCACGCAACTGGGCGCGGACGCCCAGAGCTATGATCGGCAGGCTTCCAATCAGGATAAGGTGGTGCAGCAGCTTCAGAATCTGCGCGATTCTACCTCGGGCGTCTCGCTGGACGAAGAGCTGACCCATATGCTCCAATATCAGCGTTCCTATCAGGCGGCGTCAAAACTGGTCACGACATACGACGATATGATTCAGACCATCATCAATATGGTCAAATAGAGCCGGATAGTGCCTGCGGCGTTGCAGCCATCAGGCGAAAGGGCGTGCATTACGTGCCTACGGACTATGGCCTGTGTACTACGGACTACGGACTACGGGCTACGGACTACGGACTACGGGCTACGAACTAAGTATTTGGGAGGTTTGCAATGCGAATTGCCAATAGCACGATTGTTGAAAACAACCTTATAAACGTTCAGTCGGCAAACGACCGATTCATCAGGGCGCAGTCGACCATCGCCACCGGCAAAATACTGAACCAGCCGTCGGACGATCCGGCTGGACTGTCGCAGGCGTTGTCGATCCACACTACGCTCGACAACTTGAATCAATATCAGCGCAACATAGACGATGCCAATGGGTTCGTGGGGCTGACGGACACGGCCCTCGCCCAGATAACGACACAACTGCGGAGCGCCCGCCAGCTTGCTCTCCAGGGCGCAAACGACGCGCTCAGTACGGATCAGCACGCGGCGCTCGCCGAGCAGGCCAGGCAGATAGCAATCGAATTGGAGCAGGTTGCAAACTCCACCTATGGATCCCGA
>JBBRKX010000056.1:0-10956 GCA_038231675.1 Chthonomonadales bacterium
GCCGTCGAGCTCCTGCCGCCAATGGGCGACATCTCCGGCAGGACCGTAGCAGTAGAGCATGCGCAAGGGCGTTTCGCCCACATTGGTCAGTTGGTGAAACACGCCGGAAGGGATGTAGACCGCCTGCCCACTGGTGATGATCTTTCGCTCTTCACCCAGGCACATTTCGCCGGTTCCGTTCAGCACGAAATAGACCTCTTCCTGCTCCTGGTTGTGCCAGGGAACCTGGCCCCCATTCGGCTCCAGGGTCACATTCCCGAGGCTGAAGGCGGTGGCTTGAATGGGTGATGCTCCCCCCACGACATTCTGTGTCCGACGCCGCGCGGGGTAGAGGCGCCCTTCGATTTCCGCCAGATCTGCAATCTGCATCTTTTTTCCTGTCATGGGGCGCTTCCCGCGCCCAGATACAATATGACCGTGGACATCGGGCCGACGGAAACGCCGCCGGTCGGCAGCGGGATCGATTTGCCGGACACGAGGTCGGGCGCGACGGCGACTCCCGATGGGGAGGGAAGCTTAAATGTCTTACTGGCCGTGGTGTTCATGCCGATCAGATAGGGACCATACCGCAAGGTGTAAAATTCGGCTCTGCCCGCATAGATGCTTTCGTCGCCGGGCTTGAACTTCACCCCGTCCGGTAGCTTCGCGACGAGCAATTTTTCGCCTGCGTGGGCCGAGTGCAGCGTTTCGTCGGGGTAGCGTGTTCCACCACCGCCGAATCCGAAATTGGTCCAGTCTCTGCGCGCATAGACCATGCCGCTGGGCTCGAATTGAGTCGTCAATCGCACCACGGCGTTCCTATCGATTGTGGGAGATGTGTAATGGACGCGCCCCAGGTTGTTCACTCCATAGTACGCCCTCCAGTAGAGCGAAGCGTACAGCACGTGCTGTCCATGTTTTACGGCAAGAACCCCGTCCTCTACATCGGTGAAGGTGAAGTCCGGCTGGCCGGGCGACATCGGGAGTCGGTGTGGGCTGTCCGGCTGCGCTTTGAGTACTTCATATTGGTCCGGAACGCCTAAAAGCCCCGACGTAACTCGTAAGCCGGTATCTTTCAGTCGATCCCGAACGGACGCGAAATACTGGTTGTCGGCCAGCATCTGTTGGGCGTAGCCGATGAGGCGGGGGTCCAGGGTGATCGCCGCCGCCTCCAGGGGCGAGCCATCCCAGGTGCTGCCTTGCGCGTAGGTCACGTCGCCGGGATAGTGAAGATCTCGCCAGCCAACGACCGTTTCCAGGCGCATCGCTCGAAAGCCGTCGGCGTCCAACGCGGGAGCACGGAAGACGGCTCGCGCATGGGCGATTTTAATCAGTTGGACCAGGATCTTTGCGTCGCCCAGAGCCTCGATGGAGGGACGGGTCGCTTCATAAAGGTGCGTCACCCAGTCGATCACTTCGCCGTAGCTGCCCACGTAACCCAATTCGCGGGTCAATCCCTTACGGGTCAATTCCATGTATCCGGGAGCGATCCCCCAGTTCTGGCGCTCGCCCGATTGAGGATCGGGATCGCTATCTCGCCACGGCTCCAGACCGACCGATTCATAAAGATAGCGCAGCACGGAGGGTTCCGGCATGGCTTTTTGAGGATCGACTACCTCGACGCCCCGATTGGCAAGGTAGATTCCGTACATGTCGTTGATCATCGACTGATTGCTGTAAAGGCGGCGATGGCGGCGGTGCCAGTCTCGGCAGGCGATCAACATTTCGGACAGGGCCGCCGCACGGGTCGCTTTACCGCCTGCCCCATCGGCGATGGTTTCGCTTAAATGCGGGCGGACAGGATCGGCAAGCAGAGCAACCGTCCAGCCCGAGGGGCCCAGTCCGAACCAATCGGGGTTGGGCGTCGCCGGATCGGCTTCCGCGAGCTTCGGATCCTTGCGGTATGCGATGAAGAGCGCATCGATGCTGGCCAGGGCCTGCGTGATGACCTGTGGGTTATGGTAGGCGGGGCACCATTTTACGTGATAGGCGCGTGCCAGAAGGAGAGTCTGCATCTGGTTCAGGGGGCGAGGTGAGGCCAGCAGGTTTACGATCTCATGACTCAGGCGCGCCCGAACCGCATCCATCACTTCCGGCCCAGGCTCCTGCCGAACGGGAGGGTTGGTTGGCGCCGTGCCCTGTTTCTCATTGACGGGCGGTGTGAAGAACGGATCTGTGTGGGTGTAAACGCGATAGATGCCTCGCGTCGGCTCGATCATCACCCGCTGGTATTGGGCGAAATCCGTGCCATAGGGAAAGATGCGTCCGGTGCCGCGAATCTCACAGTGCAGTTCTTGCTTGCCTTGCGTGAGTTCCAACGGGAGCGGCGTCGTGTTGTAATAAAACCGATTGTTGAATGTGACTCCGCCCTGCCCGATGTCGAGGTTATCGATATCGCCGAGGTGCCGATAGCCGACCTGTTTCCCCTCGCAGTAGAGTATCAGGCGGTTCTCCGTGGCGTCGGAACCCCAGAGTCGAACCGTCAGATAGGTGGGCCTATCGGGGTCCACCTTGAGAATAAATGCGACGGATCCGCCCTGCCAGCTCCGGGCGAGATCGGCGGTGGCGGGCGGCAGCAAGCGGCGCGCCGGCTGTCGCAGGCCGCCGGTTATAGTGTCGCTGCGGTCCGCCGTGAGCGCATGGTCCTGTTCCGATTTCTCGGAGCCGAATGTGAGCGTGTCGAGCATGGTTGCCTCGGCCCTCGTGCCGGTAAACAGAGCTACGACGGCCGCGCCGAGCAGGAGGGAATGTGTCAGGATGTTGTGTCGCATAGTCGCCTTTGAACAGCCGAATGTGGCGCGCTCAGGATCGTGGCCCCGCAGTAGATTCGCGGGGCGTCAAGGTGGGGATAATGACCATGGCGTGCGTCGGTGGAACCGGTGTTGGACGGGTCAGAAGGTCTACGGCCGCATAGATCTGCTGTTGTATTCCGTGCTCCACGGTAGTCAGAGAAGGATAGACCATCTTGCTTTCCGGCAGGGCGTCATACCCTACCAGCGACACCTGGGCGGGCGCCTGCACGCCGGCGCGTGTGAGAGTCGCGAGCAGGCGAATCGCCTCATAATCGTTCCATGCGACAATCCCGGTTGGCGCATTGGGACGCACAAAGAACGCAGCCGCTTCTTTCGGGGCCGTCTCCCAGGTATGGGTTTCGGCTTCCGAGAGAAAGGTGACCTCCAGAGCAATTCCGGCGCGCCGCGCCGTCTGCAGGGCGCGCTGATGTCCCTGCCAGCGCCGCTGTCGCTGCAGGTCCGGCACGCCGGCATGGGCATAGGCGATCCGGCGGTGTCCGAGTTCGATAAGATGGTTTGTCGTCAGATAGCCGCCGTGTGCGTGGTCACTGTAGATGCCTGGTATCTCGGGCGTCACATCGGCGGGCGGCGCGCCGACAAGCACAACCCGGTTTCCGTTCGCCTGAAGCTGTTTTGCGAGCGGCAGTAGCCGATAGCCAAAGACGAGGAAGCCGAGCGGGCGCAGGGTGGCCGCGAGCAGGAGAGGACTTGTATCCACGCCATCGACGGGCTGGCAGACCAGTTTGAGGTTCTCCAACTCGACATGCTGAAACAGCAAGTCCAGGAAACGGTCGAAGAAAGAGTGGTCGGGCCGGGCGATCGCCACGATAGTTCGATTGGCGTTGTCGAAGCCTGCCTCTATGGGCTCGGCGATGAAGGTGCCGACGCCGTTTTTGCGGATGATCCTGCCCTGCCGCTGCAGTTCGTTCAGTCCGGCATGTATGGCGCGTTCCGAGACATGAAGCTGCCGCATCAGTTCCGTATGGGTGGGAATGCGATCTCCCGGCAATAGTGCGGCGCAAAACTCCTCCAGCAGCCGAGCGACCTGTCGCTTGTCGGTCCGTCGCGCGGGCGTTAGAAGGGAATTGGTTTCGAATGGTTCGAGATTCCGAATCGGCATGGCGTTCCTGAGTTCCCATCACGCTGCAAAGCTTTAACAAAGGTGACTGCTTTGTCAAAGGTAAGCGGATTATAGCACCTTTTCGCGGAATAGGCAAACATTTCTTGCAGCGGACCTCTACGGAATAACGAGCGTTACATTCGTTTCGATGTGAGAAGGAGCAAGGCAGGCGTGTTCATTGCAGGGCTGGTAACCGAGCCGGAAGTGTAGGGTATGGCGACCGGGTCGGGCGAATGGCGAAAGTTGCAGTCTGGCTGTCAGCGTTATCTTGTCCTGATACACCAACAGTGAGTCGGAAGAAAACGCGAACTTCGTTTTCCGCCCCTCGGGATACCGCACGCTCATGAGTTTGACATCCGGGTTTGCGGTCAGCGTGAGCGCGGTGGGGGTAAGATAGTTCGCGGAAGTGGTGTGTGCGTTGATATGCCAGCCCTGCTGAATGTGTACCGGCAGCGTTACGGTCACAACGCCCTGCGTGATGATCGTGGTTGCTCCCTGCACGCGCACCACGGAGGCGGGCGTCAGAAGAGCCGGGTCCGCTCCCAGCGTCTGGTACGCCGTGAGCAGCGCGGGAAACGCCATGGGAGCACGGGTTTCCAATGGTTGAAACGCCTGGATGGTCTGCATTGCCTGCGCGCGCCAGATTCCCTCGCCTGTCAATGTAGCAAGGCGAGCAAGGACCTGCGCGGCGACGCCGTTTCCGGAGGGGGTTGCGTTGTCTTCTCCCTCTTTGAGGCGCAGGAGCAGGTCCCCCTGCGATGCGGTGGAGTAGAACCCGCCGTTCTGGGTATCGCGGAACCGCTCTCCCATCCGCGTCGCCAGCGTTTTCGCTTGATCGAGCCAGGTCTTATCGTGGGTCGCCTCATACAGAGAAAGCAGGCCCTCGGCGCAAAAAGCGTAGTCTTCCAGCATGCCGTCGATATCCGCCTTGCCATTCCGATAGCTATGCCGAAGCTGCCCGTCCGGCATCATCGTCCGGGTGAGGAATCGCGCGGAATCAATAGCTGTCTGACGGTCTTTCTCTTCGCCGAGGATCTGATAAGCCCGTGCATAGGCGGCCAGCATCAGGCCGTTCCAATTCGCCAGCACTTTGTCATCCAGATGCGGACGCACGCGTCTGCCACGCGCATCGAACATCTTCCGGCGCATTGAGACGATACGGGCCGGGAGCATAACGGTGTTCGTGTCGGGAAGAGCGGCCAGGTGCAGCACGCTTTTGCCATCCAGGTCCCCGGCGCTCGTCACGCCATAGCGTGAGTCGAACGAAGATGCGTCCTGCCCCAGTTCCGCATGCACCTGCTCGGGCGTCCAGAGATAGTACTTTCCCTCCTCGCCTTCGCTATCTGCGTCCAGGGTGGAATAGAACCCACCCGACTTATCGCGCATTTCTCGATTTACGAACGCCAGTGTTTCCTCCACGACCTGTTTATAACGTGGTCGATGGGTGATGGCATAGGCGTCCAGAGTGACATCGACCAGCAACGCCTGGTCATAAAGCATCTTTTCGAAGTGCGGCACGCGCCAGATAGCGTCCGTGCTGTAGCGATGAAATCCGCCGCCAAGTTGGTCGTAGATGCCTCCGGCAGCCATATGGTCAAGGGTATTGGTGACCATCGCGAGCAGCGTTTTGTCGCCGGTCTTGCGATAGCGGGCCAATAGAAATGCCAGATTGGGGGCTTCGGGAAACTTGGGGCGCTGACTGAATCCGCCTTGCTTGAGGTCGTAGCGCTGTTTGAGTCCCAGAACGGCTTGCTGCAGAATATTGGAAGGCAGCTTGCCGCCGGTGGGCATCCTGGAGGCGTTGGCGAGAGCCGCGACGATCCCGTCCGCCTGCGCCCGCACGCCATCCGGATGCTTTGCGATCACATCGACGACTTTGTTCAACAGGGTTTTGAATGCGTCCGGAGGGAAGTAAGATCCTCCATAAAACGGCTTGCGATCCGGAGTGAGAAAGACGGACATCGGCCAGCCGCCGGAGCCCGTCATCGCTTGCAGGGCGAGCATGTACTGGGCGTCGATGTCGGGACGCTGCTCGCGGTCCACCTTGATGGCGATGAAGTGCGCATTGAGGATGGCGGCGATCTCCTCGTTTTCAAAATCTTCCCGCGCCATGACATGGCACCAGTGACAGGCGGAATAGCCGATAGAGAGGAAGATCGGCTTATTCTCTCGCTTTGCCTTGTCCAATGCTTCCGCGCCCCACGGATACCAGTTGACGGGGTTGTGCGCGTGTTCCAAGAGGTAGGGACTGCTCTCACCAATGAGCTTATTGGTATATTTGAACGCACCACTTGCAACCCGCGCCGGGCCGGCCGCAGCAGTTTGAGCGTGACTGATGCGCCAAACTAGAGCCGAAGCGACCAGCAGTCCGCCAAGCGCGAGGATGGATCCCAGGGTTGCTTTACGTTTGTGCTTTCGAGATGTTGTCGTCATAATATTACTGGTTACGAAGGAACGTCCGTCCATCGTTACTTCGCTCGGCGCCCTTACCTGCCTTTTGCGGCATGGTAACCCTGCTGGACTGCTTCCGACTCCGTCATGTACTTGCCACGTTTGGTGTGCCCATAGTAGCGGGAGCCGGGCTGCCAGTACACGCCTGAACTGAGGTTGACCCATACCTGTCCCGATGCTTCTCCAGGGATGGGCGCCGGCGAATCGCCGGCGGCGGGCGCGCCATGCTTTGTGGCCGTCGGCGCCGAGTTGCCGGTCATATATTGTTTGTACGCGGCTATCCAGTCGGTCGCAATGGCATGCTGCGCCGTCTTCAGGTCCAACTGTCCGGAGCAGACAAGCGCATGAAGCCTGTTTTCAAGGGCATCCTTGACATGTGCGTTCCATGGCTTCGTCAGGTAAGACTGCGGCCATAGGTTGCGTGCCGAATTTGAGCCTCCCAGCTCGAGGCTGATCAGATGATCCACTTCGTACTCGTGAGGCCGGTGAGATGGGATTCCATAGGCCGCATACACCTGCCGCTTCACTTCGATCGGCACATCGCGCACATGCTTGCTATACCCCGGAACACAGATATCGTCCTTTGTGACGTCCAGCGTATCTCCAGGGGTCATCTTAGGATCCGGCAAAAGCGGAGCAGGCTGCCGTTGCGCTACGCAGGGCGGCAGAATGGCGAAAATCAGGCCGGCGGCTGCCAGGGCCATTCGAAAGGCTCGCATCGTCTTTCCTCCAGAAATCATGGGATCGAACGCTGGTATATGCCTGCGTCGCCCTCATTATAGTCCAATTTACACCCGTTTCCCCGTGGGTTAGTGAGAATACGCCTTTGGATCCGCCCTGGAAAGGCTGGCTGTGCCGAATATCACACGGGATCTGTGCCGGTTGTTACAGCGGTCGGACGACTGCCCATTGTACAATGAGTTCAGTGCAGGCGCTCCTGTCGACTGGAGGAGTCCGGTAGAGTTGGTGGTTCAAATGGCGGATGGCGGCGCCATCGCGGCGGCCGTCCCATGCTTCGGTTTGTGAATCCTTAAAACCACGCTCTCGGATCTCTTTCCCGGCAAGCGCAGCGCTACGCGCTGGGGACGCCCATGGGCCATGATTGTCCATACGGGCGCCTTCAGTGGAGCCTCCCGACCGGAACGGGAGGCTCTTATTTTGCCTTCAGACTATTTGTCTCAACGAGCAATCGCCCCCAATTTTATCGTATTTCGCCCATGAGGTTGGAATGCCAGATGGAGACCATTCTGCCTCGAGAGCGCGGGATGATGCTGTCGGTGTAGCGCCCGGTCTTGGACATCCAGCCATGACGGGCGGCCGTGGTAAAAATGGCGCCCCATGCGTTACAGTGCCGCGGCGCGTTTACTCTTTCGGTATCGCACTCTTCCCGCAGCGTATCCACGGTGAACTCCGCATTGCGCAAACAGACGCTATACAGGCAGTCCAGAACGGTCGCCTGCCAGTCCTTATTGTCACTATGAGATTTGTGCGCCGGCGGGTGGATGCGAGGGGAGTGGGTCGCGCCTTGGAAGGTCATGTTGTTTTTCTCCTTGAGGGACGTGCGCCTGTGTTCATGGGGCAGCGTGGGGACAATACGGTGTGGGCGTTCGCCCGCACCGGGGCGGAGCGAGAGGCATTGGGTTTGATCCGCTCCGTATCTACAATGTATCCTATTGTATCCGCGCGGTCAAGGGGAGAGGTCGATTGCGAAGATTGCGGTAGCCCTCCGCTGCGATTCGTGATACAATAAGTATCACAGGTGCGATCTCAGGGAACAGTCCCACGTTTAACCGCGAAGCGATAGGATGAAGCCATGGACAGAACCAGGCAGCAAACGTTTGGGGCGCGCATCAAAGCGAGGCGAGAACATTTGCGGCTCTCGCAGCAACAGGTGGCCGACCAACTCGGGTTAGGTCGCGCCACGTATGCGCACTACGAGACAGGCCGATCCGAAATTACGGCGCTGGACCTCGAGCGGCTGGCGCATGTCCTGTCGGTTCCAGTCAGTTACTTCTTCGGCGACGACGGACAAGATCTGTTCCGCGAGGATGAGGTCGTGAGCGCGGCCTTCCGGGATCTTGAACCGCATGTCCAGGCGGGCATCAAGGCGATGATTCTGGAATCGCAGCGGGCGAGAGAGCGATCGGAAACCACCTTCGGGAAAAAGGCGGAGTGAGCCCCATGGATTGGGAACAGCGTGTTGCCGGCCTTGTCGACGAAGAGGTCCTTATAGCGAACGGCGGGCGCTGGCCGGAAACGGTCGAAGAGTGGCAGCGCCTTATGCACCGATTTGGGCCTGGCATTATTTTTCATCCGCGTCCTTTTACGTCGGAGCATGCCCTGATTTTCCGGGACACCGTTCACGTTCCGGAACCGTCCGCGTCCTGCCCCATGGGGGCCCCCGTCTACCGACATGAACTTGCGGAAGCCGTGTTGCTCTGGGAAGGACGCGAGCCGTATTGCTACCCGGCGCAAAACAGCCGCCATGCCCGGCATCGCGTCGCTCGCCTGCTGGAACGCGGCTGAAGCGTGCTGCTTTGCTCCTATAGGGTAACCTGAGGCAGCCGAAGTAAACGGAAAGAGTGAGAACCCACGCATGGCTTCCGAACCGGAATCCGTCCAAGCTGATGCCTCTTCGGCCACTGAATCTCCGCCCCGTGAGCTGAACCGCCTGGAAATCCTACGTGCGCTCCGGCTTTCGGTATGGGAGGGCGCGTTCGCGATCGTGCATGGCGCCCTGACGACGGGAGTGTTCGTGACGGGGTTTGCGCTATGGCTGGGCGCGGGCAACGTGGCACTGGGCCTGATCGCGGCGATCCCCAATCTGGCGGGTCTGATCCAGATCATCGCCTCGTATTTTGGCGAGCGACAGAAAGAGCGACGCCGGTTCGTTGCCTGGTCCACTTTTATTGGCCGGGCGCTGTGGCTGCCTATCTTTATCGCTCCCTTCGTACTCCCGTTTTCCCTGAACCTGGGCGTCTTCCTGCTTTTGCTCGCCCTTTCGAGCATACTTCAAAACGCCGCGGCGCCTGCGTGGACCTCGTGGATGTCCGATATGGTTCCACCGGACCATCGCGGCCGCTACTTTGCACGTCGCAATCTCATCGGCGGCATCGTCGGAATGGTGATCGCGCTGCCGGCCGCCTGGTTTCTCGATGTCACCACCAAAAGGCATCCGGCTCCCGGCTTCGGATTCAGCGTGCTTTTCGGGATCGCGGTTCTTGGCGGAGTTCTCTCGTTCATCGCTCTGCTCAGACAGCCCGAGCCGGTCCGGCATGTGGAGCCTGTTGCTTCAGGCGCTCGGGGTCTGGCCAGCATGCTGGAGTTCTACCGCAGTCCCTTCGCGGATCGGAATTTCCTGAAGTTCATCCTTTTCAACATGGTCTTCGGGTTAGGACAGAATCTCGCCGCTCCGTTTTTCACGGTCTACGGTTTGAAATACCTTGGTCTCGGCTATGTCACCCTGCAGGCTCTTGGGACGATCACGAGTATTACCGGTCTCTCCTCCACTCCGATATGGGGCTATCTCGCCGACAAGCTAGGGAACAAGCCCCTTCTGACGATCGGGGTATTCGGCTGTTTCCTGCTTCCGTTGCTCTGGATCCCCTGTAGACCAAACCACCTGGGGATGAACATCCTCATTATCACGATCCTCAATATCATGGGCGGCGTCTTCTGGGCCGGAGTCAATTTAACGCAGTTCAATCTTCTCATCGAGTTCAGCCCCCCGGAGCGCACCTCCATCTACGTGGCCATGATGGCGGCCGTCACGGGCCTTACGGGAGGCATAGCGCCCATGATCGGCAGTTTGGAAATGCGGCTGCTCGAGGGCTGGCACTTTTCGTTTTTGCACTTCACCTTTACCAACTATCATGTTACATTCGCCACTGCCGCATTCCTGCGGCTCGGCTCGCTCCTGCTCTTGAGGCCGGTCATCGATGCGGGCGCCTCGGGCACCCGCGATGTTTTGCAGCAACTTGGCCGGGTTCGACCGGCGGCGCTGCGCCACATCCGCCAGATTCAACGCGGCGAGGATGAAGAGACCAAACTGCGCGCCACGGGGGCCCTGGCCGATTCGCGCACAAGGCTGGCTTCGGGCGAACTGGAAATGGCGCTCACGGATCCGAGCCGCGCCGTGCGTGAGGAGGCGGCACGCGCTCTGGGAGAGATCGGTGATCCTAAATCCGTCGATGCGCTTCTGTCGGCTTTGCGTGACCCGGGCTCCGGGATCGAGGCGGAAGTCGTGCGCGCCCTCGGCCATATTCGGTCCGTGGAAGCGGTGGGTCCCCTCATCCACTTGATGGCGCACCCGCCGCCGACTCTGTCCCCGCTTACGCGGCTTGCCAACATGCGTTCGCTTGGGGAGATCGGCAGCGAAGAGGCCGTCGATGCCCTGATCTCGGAGTTGACACGCGTCGATGCGACCCATCCTGCCGCAGCCCCCGCCGTCGAAACATTGGCCCGCGCCATGGGTCAGGCCGGGGATCCCCGCGCGACCGAGTTGCTGGTCCGATGCCTCGAAACCGGACAGGCTCCGCCTACGGTTCGGGTCGCCGTGATCCGAGCGCTCGGAGAACTTGCGGATGCGCGCGCCACCGTGTCGTTACGCGCGCA